>JBARBA010000210.1:0-3589 GCA_049792555.1 Anaerolineales bacterium | reverse complement strand
AAAAGCAAGAAAATTAACCACGAAGTCACGAAGGCACGAAGAATTCTTTTGGGGGTTTTCTTCAAGACTTGGTGTCTTGGTGACTTCGTGGTTAAAGGTTTTTCTTTTCCGGCTTGTCCGGGTTAGGGTACATAGCAAATAAAAGAATGGTTGTATTATAGCCCAAAGGGGTTGGCGGTAGTATGTTAAAATGAATTCGGAGTAACTCAAAAAACTAGCAAGGGAGCATATTATGTCCGAAACAAAATTTCCTAGAGCAACACCGCTTAAACCGCGCCGGAGGGCAATTATTGTTGGCGCATCCAGCGGCATCGGCGCGGCCCTGGCCCGGCGGCTGGCGCGCGAAGGCTACAGCGTGGCCCTGCTCGCCCGCCGCGAAAAGCAATTGAAAACGTTGTGTGATGAAATCAACACAGCCAGCGGCGAGACTCGCGCTCGCTACTACGTCCACGATGTAAGCGACTACGCTGCCATCCCAGACCTGCTCCAGCGCATCCTGGCCGATCTGGGTGGCCTGGACCTGTTCGTATACAACAGCGGTATTCAGCGCTTCGTTGGCCTGGATGAGTTCAGTTTCGTCGCAGACCGCGAGATGCTCGAAATCAACACCTTCGGCGCGCTGGCCTGGCTGAACCCGGTCGCCGCCATGTTCCATGCCCTCAAAGCCGGACAGATTGTGGGCATTTCGTCGGTGGCGGGGGATCGGGGACGAGTGGGCGCCCCGGCGTATAACACCTCGAAAGCCGCCCTGACCACCTACCTGGAAGCGCTGCGCAACCGGCTCACCCGTCGCGGCGTGACCGTTTTGACGGTGAAACCTGGCTTTGTGGATACCGATATCCTGCGCGCTGCCGGCCCTTCGAAGCCCACCTTTTGGATTATTTCGCCTGAACAGGCCGCCGAGGGCATCTGGAAAGCCATCCGGGCGCGCAAGCAGACGGTCTACGTCCCCGGCCAATGGGGGCTGCTGATGCTGGTCATCCGGCACATCCCGTCGGTAATTTTCCGGCGATTGTCGTTTTAGTATCGACGGTGGACAGTAAACCGCGGTCCATCGTCTCAATCAATAAAGAGAATCCAATGCACACTACACTTCCCTATGAAAAGTTAGCTGTCCTCGAGAACTTCGGCCATTCGATGCGCGCGCAGTCGTATCTGTACAAACCGACCAGCGTTAACGAGATTGCCGAGATTTTCGAATTTGCCAAACATAACGACCTGAAAGTCACCGCGCGCGGGGCCGGACGCTCCTATAATGACGCGGCGCTTAATGGCGGCGGCGTGGTCATGGACCTGACCGGGATGAACAAAGTCCTGGCCTGGGACGCGCAAACGGGCGTGATCACCGTCGAACCGGGCCTGACCATTGAGGGCCTGTGGCACGTCGTCCTGCCTGATGGTTGGTGGCCGCCGGTCGTCTCCGGCACCATGACCACCACCCTGGGCGGCTGCCTGGGGATGAACATCCACGGCAAAAACAACTTCCGCGTGGGCACGATTGGCGAGCACGTGTTGGAGTTTAGCGCCATCCTGCCCACCGGCGCGCAGATCACCTGTTCCCCGCACAAAAACGGCGACCTGTTCTACAGCATGATTTCGGGCATGGGCATGTTGGGCATATTCACCTCGATCACGCTACAAATGAAAAAGATATACTCCGGTCTATTGCAGGTGCATGCCCTTCCAATTCCGAACCTAAAAGCGCATCTCAAAGCGATTCTGGATAACGCTCCTGAAAATAATTACACCGTTGGCTGGCTGGACACCACCGCTGGCGGCAGCGGCCTCGGGCGCGGACAGATCCACGCTGCCAGATACCTGAACGAAGGGGAAGATCCAGATCCCCAGAAAACCATGCAAGTGGGATACCAGACCCTTCCGGCGAACATATTGGGTGTCTTTCCCAAGTCCAGCATCCATTATTTCCTGATCCCTTTTCGGATTACGCAGCTATGGGCCTTTGTCAATACCGCCAAGTATGTAGCCAGCCTGCGCGAAGGGACTCACCTTCAATCACACGCTGCCTTCCATTTCCTGCTTGATTACGTTCCAAAATGGGAATTGGCCTACGGGCGCACTGGACTGATTCAATACCAATCCTTCCTGCCCAAAGAGACCGCGCAGGATGCCTGGACGGAGTTGCTTTCGCTTTCACTCAAGCGCGGCATGGCGGCGCATCTTGGCGTCACCAAACGCCACCGCCCCGATAAATTCCTGCTTACCCACGCTGTGGACGGCTTTTCGCTGGCGCTTGATTTCAGGGTGGCGAATAACAGTCGCGCGCGCATGTCGCAGATGCTGCAAGATTTCGACAAGATTGTGCTCGATGCGGGCGGACGTTTTTACTTTGCCAAGAACAGCGAAACAAGTCCCGAAACTGCGCGCCGCTTCCTGGGCGATGAGGCTGTGGAGCGCTTCAAGGTGCTCAAACAGCGCACCGACCCGAACGATTTGCTGGAATCCGATCTCTTCCGGCGGGTGTTTGGAGATATGTAATTGGGCATTCGGGTTTTGTTTTACCAATGGTAAGTGTTCAGGGGGTGTGGTTTCGATACGCAAAGAACGCTACTCAACCACCATTTGATACAGTTGGTTGAGTAGGCGGTGCAGTTCCGCCGTACCCTGGCACCGCCCGCCACACCTGTCCCGGTGTCCTTCGGGAGGGCAGGTGTCGAAACCAACGGCGCCAGTAATAAACAACTGTTTTGGTGTGCCCCCGTGAATGGTTACTACCAATATACCGGAAAAAGGATTTGACTTTTTAGGTTAAACTCAGTACACTTGTTTAAAGTATCATTTCAATCATCGGTGGTTGAGTAGGCGGCGATGCTGTTCCGCCGCCGTATCGAAACCACCTAGTAGCAACAATTTCCCCGAATATTGAGATGATACTGTTTAAGAATACTACGATCCTTTTCAGGAGGAAAAATGGCCCAATATCAATTAGTAATGCACTCCGGCCCAACACCCGGAAAAACGTTCCTGCTCGAAGGGGATGTGCTGACGATTGGCCGCGAAGCCAGCAACGCGATCGCGATTAACGACGCCGAAATTTCGCGCAAGCATTCACAGTTGGTGGCTCAAGGCGGAAAGTACGTCCTGACCGATCTAGGCTCCACCAACGGCACTTTTGTCAACGGGCAGCGGCTCACCGGTCAGCATGTTCTTCAGCCCGGCGAAGTGATCTCACTCGGTGAACAGATCAGTTTGCTGTTCGAAGCGATCACGGTGATTGATCCCAACGCCACCATGCTTTCTTCCAAGCCGCCTGTTGTAGCGCCCAGGCCGCAGCCCCAGCCGCAAGCGCCGGTTGTGCAACCCCAGCCTGTCGCATACGCCGGGCAGTCGCCTGTCGGCCCGTCGCCGGCATACGTAGCGCCGCCTCCTGTGGAGAAGAAAAGCAATCGCACGACGATCATTATCGTCGTTGCTGGAATACTACTGTTACTTTGCCTCTGCGTCGTCGGCACCTATTTATATTTTTTCGCCCCTTGCCAGCTATTTCAGCCGTTCGTGGCGGGCGGAGTTTGCCCGTAGTAAAAATGCGATAAACTTTTGAAAGACAGAAAAGAACCTCCTCAAATCAGGA
>JBARBA010000209.1:0-13750 GCA_049792555.1 Anaerolineales bacterium | reverse complement strand
TGATGGGGTTTTTGCTTCACGTCCCCAAAAACAAACGAACGGCTGCCAAATTTGGCAGCCGTTCGTTTGTTTTTGGGGACGTGAAGCAAAAACCCCATCATTTTTATTTCATCCACGCCGGGTTTTGTTCGGCTATACGGCCGGTACACCGGGCAGTCGGCTTGCGCGCCCGGCAAACCAGGCAGGTTTCTGCTCAACAATCTTTGCATATATCGGACAGTCGGGTGTATGTGCGCCGGAAAGATAACCGGCACTGATCAAGAATTCATTGACTATTTCTCCGCCGGTAAAAGTGAATTCTTTTTTAAATAGTTTTACCCAACTGCTCAATGTTTGCGGATGATGCGTATCCAGCCAGTTCTTAAACGTGCCATATTGGCGGCGTATGGTTTGGATTCTCCGGGCATTCTCGATTGCGGCGCTAACTTTGAGCCGGTTGCGAATGATTCCCGCATCCGTTAGCAAGCGCAGGCGATCAGTCTCTCCATAACCCGCCACGGTGTCAATATCAAATTGATCATATGCCTGACGAAAATTTTCCGCCTTTTTCAAAATCGTAATCCACGATAATCCGGCCTGGTTTATTTCAAGGATCAGACGCTCAAAAAGGGCGCTATCGTCTGTAATTGGGAAGCCATATTGAGTGTCGTGGTAACTTCGGTTGAAGACATCTTCTGGGTGAGTGTTGCAGTATTCGCAGTAAGTGGTCATGAAGTTTATTTGTAAGCGTTCAGTGGGTGTGGTTTCGATACGCAAAGAACGCTACTCAACCACCATTTGATACAGTTGGTTGAGTAGGCGGTGCAGTTCCGCCGTACCGAAACCAACGGCACCAGTAATAAACAACTGTTTTGGTGTGCCCCCGTGACGGTTACGTTTATTTTACTATTAACAGGCCACCCATATCTTCATGATCGCCATCACCTGGTTTCATCATCCCCGTTAATCATTCTGTACATGGCGAAGGGTACAAGCTTGTCTTGCCGAAAGAGCAATAACCGGAAAACGCCTTTCTGCAAGGCTATTCCAGAGACTCTGGCAGCTTCAATCGTATTGGAATCAAAATTTGTCGGAATATCGTCCAAGCGAACCGAAAGCTGTAATACTACGGTACGGCCTCGAAATAAATCAGCGAGAACAGATAGGGCTGCCCATTGACGTATTCGATACCGGCCAGGAAATCGCGCCAGTTCGGTGTGTCGCCAGTGGAAAGTTTGTAGATCGAGTAAAAGTTGATCGTCGTATACTCCGACGGCCACGGCTGGTTGACAGACCCAAGCCTGGATGTATCGTTGCAACTTAACTGGTAGCTGGAATTGTAGACTTCAAGCAGTTTGGGCTGAATGACGTCCATGAATGTGCCGCTGACTTTGACATCGCTGGCCGCAGTCGGTCCCCAGCTTTTTTCAGCGGCGCTGCTAAAGATGGAAGCCGCTGTCACCTGGGTATAATTCACCGGGGTATTGTTGGACGCCAGACGGATATCGACGCCGTGTTTGGGGCTGACCAGCGCCGCCAGGGCCGCTCCGTCGGTGTTTTTGAGCGCCGTCCCCAGGTCGGTGAGCAGCTTCGTTACCCTGGCGTCGGCGCAGAAAGTGGTCGGGGGAACGTATTCTGTGAGATAGGAAGCGTTTACCCAGCCCGTGACCCCACCCGTTTTCTGGATTTGCCACCATTCGGCAGTGCCAATTGTGACGGGCGACCCAAGCCGTCCGATATCGGTGGCGGTGTAAGCCAGCGAGCCGGCCAGGGGATTGTTTACGCCTGCCCCGGAGCGGACATTCAACGAGCCGTCGTATTGCGTGATGTTTACCACCGCGTACGAGCCGGTGGCCTGGAGCGTCTCTGTGGGCGTCGGGCTTGGCCCTTCAGTCGGCGTGGCCGTGATCGTTGAGGTAGGCCCGGTCGTGGGAGTGGCTGTCGGGGTGGGGGGAGCGGGGGTGGCGGTAACGATCAGGTCCAATTGCACCCAACCAACCATGTCGCGGGTTGAAGTTTTGACCCGGATACGCACCCAGGTTGTTCCTTCGAGGTTCAATGGGGTGTCGGGCAGGATTTCGACCAGATAACCGCCCTGCAACGTCGTGATGGCATGGCCTCCGGGTTCATCACGAATATAGGCGCCATTCCTGCCCACCTTTCCATATACGGGGGTTGGCACCGGCGTAGGCCCGGCAGTCAGGCTGGCAGTTGGGGTCAACGTAATCGTGGGGCTGGAGAGCGGTTCAGGCGAAAGTGTAGGGGTGGGTTGAATGGCAACAGAAACAGTCCGGGTGGGCGTGGGTTGGGCAGGCGTGGCGGGGGCCAGGTTTACATGGATACTGTTCCCCCACACAAACACGGCCAAAACCGCTGCCAAACTGGCTACTGCAATCAGGCCCACAAGAACGTAGCCGGATGTTTCCAGCGGGTGGAAGCCCATATAGTAAAAAACGATCAACGCCAGCACAACCGAGACGGCCAGGTGTACCAGCAAGACCATCAGCGCTTGCGGCCAGAGATTTGGCGCGCCGCTGCCAAGACCAAACCCGGCGGCGCTGACGGGCAGGTAGATTTCATAGGCCAGCATCAGGCCAGCGAGCAAGGGCTTTTCTTCCGATTGGACAAAGGCAACCGTCAGCGCAAGCGTGCCGACAGCCAGCAACAGCAGGTCAAAAGGCGAAAACTGGGCGTGCAGTAGCGCCTGGGTGGTCGGAATGGGCATGAAGAAGTGCGCAATCAAACCGGCCAGGGCGCCGGTCACAAAGATCATCGCAAGCGCGATGAGAAAGCCGCCGAGCGTCTGCCCCAAAAAGCGCAGTTCGCCGATGGCGGCAGCCAGCGCTGCGCCTACCCAGGGGGCCAGGAGCGGGGCAATCAGGATACCGAATAAAAGGATGGCGGGCGCATCGAACAAATAGCCGATTCCCAGAACCACCCCCGCCAGCAGGGAGAAAAGAAAAAAGTCAAAGGTAGGCGCGGCGCGGGCGGCCATGCTTTCCAGCCGCGCGCCGAGTTCGCTGATATCGGGGCGCGTAAGCAGCCGGTTCTGGCGTCTGCGGCGGCGGGCGGCGGACGACGGGGGCGGCTGGGGCGGCTCAACATCGCGCGCAGCGCGGGGGAGGGCCGGGAGCGGTGAAAACCCTATTTCGTCGCTTTTGAGGGGCGGGAAATAAATCTCAGACTCATCGTTCGGCTGACCGCTCACGGCAGCATTGTGCCCGTAGGGTAAGTCCGAAGCGTTATCCGCCGAAAAGGAGGCGGGCTGACCGTCGGGTTGTTCTTCGCCGCGCACCGGTTCAAACAACCGCTGATCGCCATCCGGGGATTCTTTCGGCGGATTCACTCGCGGCGGCGCATCGGACGGGCGCTCTTCGCGCGGCAAACGGCGTGTTCTTCTCTTATGGGGTGTCATTGATGCGGGCCAGTGTCAAATGCAGGGGTTTCTTGAGCAAATCGAGGGTGCTGAAAGTCAATTTATTCATGTGACAATTATACCGGACTTCGCTTTCTGTTTTGGGGCCATAATTTGGTACACTTGGGAAAGTTATCGTTACCCATTTCATTACCAAGGAGAACCACCATGTCAGACCCAACCCGTTTTAACCTGAGCCAGAACGACATTCCAACCGCCTGGTACAACATCGCTGCCGATAGCGGGCTTGCGCCCACGCCGGTGCTGCACCCGGGCACCAAAGAACCGGTCACGCCCGAGTTTCTCTCGGTGCTATTCCCGATGGATTTGATTTTGCAGGAAATCAGCACCGAACGCTACATCCAAATCCCGGACGAAGTGCGCGAGATTTACAAGCTGTGGCGTCCCACTCCGTTGATCCGCGCCGTGCGGCTCGAAAAGGCGCTCGGCACCCCGGCGCATATTTATTACAAGTATGAAGGCGTTTCACCCGTCGGCAGCCACAAGCCTAATACGGCCGTCCCCCAGGCCTATTACAATAAAATTGCCGGGGTAAAAGCCATGACCACCGAAACCGGCGCGGGGCAGTGGGGCACGGCCCTCTCGATGTCCTGCAATTTCTTCGATATGGCGCTGGAAGTCTACATGGTCAAAATTTCGTACAACCAGAAGCCTTACCGCCGCATTTTCATGGAAACTTTCGGCGCGCAGGTCTTTGCCAGCCCAACCGACCGCACCAACTACGGACGCTCGGTGCTTGCCAAGGACCCGACCAACAACGGCTCGCTCGGCATCGCCATCTCGGAAGCGGTGGAAGTGGCGGCCACCTCCGGCGGCGCGAAGAAATACGGCCTGGGTTCAGTGCTCAACCACGTGCTGCTGCACCAGACCGTCATTGGCGAGGAAGCCCTGAAACAGATGGACATGGCCGGGGAATACCCGGATGTGGTGATCGGCTGCGTGGGCGGCGGATCGAACTTTGCCGGGATTGCCTTCCCGTTCCTGCGCCAGAACCTGAAAGACGGACAGCGCACCCGCCTGGTGGCGGTCGAACCCAGCGCCACCCCGTCGCTGACCAAAGGCCGCTACACCTACGACTACGGCGATACCGCCCAGATGGCGCCCATCGTCAAGATGCACACCCTCGGCCATACGTTCATGCCGGCCGGTATCCACGCCGGGGGGCTGCGCTACCACGGTATGGCCCCGTTGGTCTCGGCGCTCTACGACGCCAAGCTGATCGATGCAGTCGCCGTGCCGCAGATCGGCACCTTTGACGCCGCCGTGCAGTTTACCAAGGCTGAAGGCATCATCCCCGCGCCCGAATCGTCGCACGCCATCCGTGTTGCGATCAACGAGGCGCTGGACGCCAAAGCAAAAGGCGAGAAGCGCGTCATCCTGTTCAACCTTTCGGGCAACGGTCACTTCGACATGATGGCCTACCAGTCTTACCTGAACGGCGAGCTCGAAGATTACGACCACCCCGAAGAAGCTGTGGCCGAGGCGATGAAGGATTTGCCGCAGGTTAGTTTCCCCTAATTCGAATGCACAGATCGAAAAGACCGCCCTTTCAGGCGGTCTTTTCGATATTTACAAATAATGGTAATAAGATGAATTGTAAATAGACGAATTTATAACTTGACGATTAATAATATCTAATGTATCTTTATGGTAGGATCATGTAACAACGATAAAAGGAATAACCCAATGGACAATAAACTAAATTCGACCACCTCACCATGGCAAGTTAGTTCATTAAGATTAACAGTCTTTCCGAGTCCATCAGCCAATGTTGAGTCTAAACCTGACAAGTGGTGGAATGAGATAATTGGCGATACTCCCGAATCAATTTCTCAATCACCGAAGACAGGTGGGGTTCGCGCTGAAGGCTCTACTGATTATGGTAAGTTTGTTATTGAGTTTCAACCACAACGGATAGATTTGGTTCTTAAGGTTGTGGATGATAGCAATTTACCACTGGATGCTAATCAAGTTGTAGAAAATTTCGATCAAGCTTTGCTTTCATTTAGCCAATTAGCAAATAATTGGTTTAAACTTAAAGTTTGCCCAACCTTTCTGCGAATAGCGTTTGGGGCTGTTCTATATCAAATTATTGACGGTAAAGAAGATGGATATAGGCTTTTAGCAAAATACCTCCCAAATGTAGAGATCGATCCTATTGGATCATCAGATTTCATTTATAGAATAAACAGACCTAGAATTTCGCAGACGATTACTAATTTGTCAATCAATCGCTTGTCGACTTGGAGTGTATTAGTATTATCCCAGATTCTTATGATGCTAAATGGGGCTAAAAATCAAACAATTCCACAAACCGAGACATTCCGTGTTTTGGCAGAGTTAGATATTAATACATCGGAAGAACATATTGGTGAATTTTCTATAGAGCAGGCGGTTGAAGTTTTTGGGGAAAGTATAGAACTAGCAGAAGAAATATCAAAGAAAGGGGATATCAAATGACAACTTTCATTGCTGGTAATTACGGCCATCAATTCCCGATTCCACATTCCACTCCCAGTGCATCTGACTCTGGAACTTGGGACAAGCTCAAAGGGTTCCATAAGCGGTCTGGTGCCAGCAGACAAGATGAAATTACTGCTAACCAATATTTTGTTGGAACATCAACTGCCAAAATTTCTGGTATTGATGATATTCATAAAGTAAGCTCGGAAGTGGAGTATGTGTTTGATACTTATTCCGATGAAGTGTATGACGACAAAGAAGAAGATAGATTTTCTATTGAGTTGGAAGCAGTGATTTGGAGGTGGGGTATTCCTGCTGTTGATATTATTTATAATAATATTCAGGCAGGTGTTATTAAAGGGATCGTTATTACAAAAACTTTAGAAATTTTTGGGGATGTACGTCATCCATCTTCTTACAATCATCGACTGTGGATGCTGGAAACGTTTTTGTTCAGTCCATCTCCTCGGATAAGAGATGGAGCTTGCTTAGGTTTATCTCTGATAAACGACTTTCACTCGCTACCATTTCTTCAAATGGCTGCCTCATCTGAAAAGATTGCTGAATTAAAACTGAATCTAGAAAATCTTATTAGGCAATTGAACTATGTCAAAAATGCTCATTCGCTTCATCACTGATCAGCTTCGATGGGTCGAGTGGAAATATCCATGGCTATTAGATGGAGAAATTCCGGCTGAACATCTTTTAGACCTCTCACCTAAAAATAATGAACTCTCAATCTTTGAGTTTGAAGACGAGCAAGAACTTTTTAGAATTGCAGCTGCCTATGGGGTACAACGTCAAAAGAAAGAAAAGCTTGACTATATTTGTTTCGATAGAAACATAATAGAAAAAGTAAAGATAAAGTCAGACAACAACAAAAAGGGGATGACGCCAGATGATAAGGTGAATCAGCTCCATATTGATTTGGTAGAGTTATCAGCCGAAAAAATAATATCTCTGGCTCATGAATTGCTTGATAATGGTAAAACTGGAAGAATCCTAGAAAGAGATTTATTTCAAATGATTGACAAAAATATTTCATTAGGATGGATACCCCAAAAAGGGCTTCCTCAGGCTATTACCGATGGTTTGACAAAGTGGAAATCGTTTTTCTAATCACACCACGTTTGATACCATAAGTTTGCGCAGATAACATCTGATTTACTTATAGAAGATAAAGTAAAACAGAAGCCCGCTCTCCATGAGCCGGCCTTCTGTTTTATCAACTAAATATACATCTAATCGTATGCTCCCATGGGGATTTGAACTCCAGCTTTCACCTGGAAAGGGCTGTGTTTTGGTCTAATAGACGATGGGGCATGGGAACGATCCGCCCAAAACAATCGTTGGCATACCGAATCATTCCGCACTGCTTATAATCACCCCCATGCCCTCCTTCCTCCGCGTTGCCGTCAACTTACCCGGCCCAGACATCCGAAGTCGCTTGCCCCCGCATGGGGGTTAAGACTTCGGATGTCTTTTACTTACCCCACCCCGCCTGAAAATTAATACTTGTCATCCACCCCAAACCGTCGTAAAATGCGCTTAATGCACATTTCCAAAATTCAAAGAGCATCATCCATCATTTATGATCAATAGTTATAAAAAAAGCAACACATTTTCTTCAAAACATAATACTATAGAATCGTTTTACAAGCACTATCACAGAATAAAAGAGATACTTTTGTCATTTTAAATCATCATTTTGTAATTTCAAAACACACTTTTGTGACTTTTAAGCATCTCTATGTGACAAAGAAGTGCATTGAGATGATAAACACGTCTCTTTATACGATAAATTAGTGTCTTAATATGATAGAAGTGTATATTTGTACGACAAACAAGTGTCTTGAGATGATAAAAATATATCTTGATGCTATTTTCAAATGTCTTAAAGTGGAAAATAAGTATCTTAAAATAATTTATAAGTGTCTTGATATGATAAAAAAGTCTCTTTTTATGGTTGCAATACATCTTTTTATGCTGCAAGCGCCTTCTTAGCCGTCGAAACCATCCCGCGCTGCGCGGCGGGTGCTGCGCGGTAACGTGGATGTTTGTTGGGACAGGGTCTCCCGACCCGTCCCCCCATGTTGGGACAGGGTCTCCGACCCGTCCCCACCCTATTCACAGGAGAATGGATATGAAAGACAAGAGAGCAGATTTACTCAGCCGGGCCGCGCTGGCCGTCAACAACAGCCTGTCCGAGCCGGGCATCCGCGACGTGGTGGCTGCCTACGGTTACACCGCAGACAAGCTGCGCGAAGGGAGCGCCCTGGTGGAAGCCGCCCAGGCTGCCTCCGATGCGCAACTGGCCGCCGATGGCGGGCAGCAGCGCGCCACCGCCGCGCTCAATGAGGCCGCGCAGGCCACGCGCGCTGCGTACCAGGCGCTGGCCAAAGTGGCGCGCGCCGCCTGCGACAAACCGTCCCTGACCACCCTGGGCCTGAGCGGCAGCGCGCCGCAGAACAACGACGGGCTGATGAAGGCCGCCTCCAGCCTGTTCAACAACGCCCCGCGCATCCCCGCCCTGGCCGGGTTCGGCTACGACGCCGAAAAGCTGGCCGCCGGGCGCGCTGCCGTCGCTGCCATGCAGACCGCCGCGCAGCAGCAGGACGCCGCCAAGGGCGCGGCCCAGAAAGCCACCCTCGAGCAGAAGGCCGCTTTCAAGGCGCTGGAAGCCTGGCTGGCGCTCTACATCAAGGTCGCCAAAGTGGCGTTGGTGGACGATGCGCAGCAGCTTGAAAAGCTGGGCGTCGTCGCCCGCACCAGTCCCACCGCCGCGCAGCGCGCCGCC
Source organism: Anaerolineales bacterium (assembly GCA_049792555.1). Taxonomy (GTDB): domain Bacteria; phylum Chloroflexota; class Anaerolineae; order Anaerolineales; family Villigracilaceae; genus UBA5195. The sequence continues at coordinate 5,075 of JBARBA010000209.1, read as the reverse complement.
GCGTCTGCCAGGAAACAGCAGACGCCGACGACGACGTAACAAAAGGCAAAAATTACGTATTACGTATTACGTAGTGCGTAGTGCGTAAACCTTCGATACGGAATACGCAACACGCAATACGGAACACGTTCCATAAATAAAGAGACCCTCCCCAATACAGGACGGGTCTCTTTTGACTCTGTTCGCCCAATCACAGCTTATAATCACCCCCATGCCCTTCGTCCGCGTTGCCGTCAACCTGCCCGCTGTGAGCGGTGAATATGATTACTACCTGCCCGAAACCCTGGCCGGGGCGGTGGGCGTGGGGTGCCTGGTCACCGTGCCGTTTGGGAAGCAGGTGGCGCAGGGCATTGTGCTCGAATTCGTCGAACAACCGGCGGTGGCCCAGACCAAGGCCGTGCTCGACCTGCTGGACGCCGCGCCCGTGTTGACGGCTGCGCAGATCGAGTTTGCCCGCCAACTGGCGCGCGAGACGCTCAACCCGCTGGCGGCAGTGGTCGATTTAATGATCCCGCCGGGGTTGAGCCAACATGCGGATACGATCCTGGAGATTAGAGAAAAGAGAATAGAGAATAGTACAAAGGACGTGGGGCGCGCTGACTACCCTCGACTCTCTCATCTCTATTCTACTTTCAGCGCCACCCAAAAACGACTGGTTGATCTGCTCGTCCAACGCGGCCCCCTGCGCGGACGGCAGATCGACCGGCATTTTGCGCGCGTGGAGTGGCGCAAATCGGCGCAGGCGCTCGCGCGGCAGGGAGTGTTGGCGAGTCGGTCGGTGCTGCCGCCGGTCAGCGCGCGGCCCAAGTTCATCCGCACGGCGCAGTTGGCCGTCCCGCCCGAAGCCGCCGAAGCGGCCATGCCCGAACTCGGCAAGATGCCGTCCACGCTGGAGCGACGCCAGAAGGCGCTGCGCGTGCTCATGCGCGAGCCGCAGGCCGTCAACGTTTCGTGGGTCTACGCCGAAAGCGGCTGCGCGCTGGCCGACTTGCAAGAGTTGGCCGAACGCGAGTTGATCGCGCTGGGCGAGGCCGAGATTTTCAGGGACCCGCTGGCGGGCAAGAGCCAAGGATTAGATGACCAGAAAACCGGAGAATTAGTGCTGACTGCCGACCAGGAAGCGGCGCTGGCAGAAATTTTGCCTGCTTTTGCCGCCCCGCGCGCTTTCCTGTTGCACGGCGTCACCGGCTCCGGCAAGACCGAAATCTACCTGCGGGCGGCAGCCGAAGCGTTGCGACGCGGCAAACAGGCGTTGATCCTTGTGCCGGAGATTGCGTTGACCCCGCAGACGGTGCGCCGCTTTACGGCGCGTTTCCCCGGACGGGTGGGCGTGGTGCATTCGAAGCTCTCGGACGGAGAACGTTACGACACCTGGCGGCGCGCGCGCAACGGACAGCTTGCCATCATCATCGGCGCGCGTTCGGCCTTGTTTGCCCCGTTGGGGAACATCGGGCTGATCGTGGCCGACGAGTGCCACGACGGTTCGTACTACCAGTCCGAGCCGCCGTTTTACGACGCCGTCAGCGCCGCGCAAATCTACGCGCGCATCAGCGGGGCGGTCTGCATTTTGGGCAGCGCCACGCCGCCGGTGGCGTTGAAGTATCAGGCAGGTTTATCTTTGTTTAACGGGGAAGAGTCACGGGTAAAAACTGTCCACCTGCCAGCGCGGCTGACGCCGCTTGAAGCGGGGGGCGTCGTCATAGGGACAAGTTTGCCACCGGTGCAGGTCATTGACATGCGCGAAGAACTTAAGGCCGGCCGGCGCGGTATCTTCAGCCGCGCGTTGGCCGAAGCGCTGGCCGAAACGTTGGAACGCGGCGAGCAGGCCATTTTGTTCCTGAACCGGCGCGGCACAGCCACGTACGTTTTCTGCCGCGATTGCGGTTACGTGGCGAAGTGCCCGAACTGCGACACGCCTTTGACGTACCACGTCGGCAACGCCGCCTTCAAGCTGATCTGTCATCGCTGCGCGTACAGCCGCAACATGCTCAAAAAGTGCCCGGCCTGCGGCGGCAGCCAGGTGCGCGAATACGGGCTGGGCAGCGAGCGCGTGGAACAGGAGGCGCAGGCGCTGCTGCCCGCGGCGCGCGTGCTGCGTTGGGATTGGGAAACCACCCGCGAGAAGGATGCGCATGAGTTGATCCTGACGCATTTCGCCAACCACAACGCCGACATCCTGGTGGGCACGCAGATGCTCGCCAAGGGCCTGGATTTGCCGCTGGTGACGCTGGTGGGCATCGTGCTGGCCGACGTGGGCCTGAACCTGCCCGACCCATTTGCCGCCGAGCGCGCCTTCCAGGTGCTGACGCAGGTGGCCGGGCGGGCGGGGCGCTCCATGCGCGGCGGACGGGTGGTGCTGCAAACCTTCCAGCCGGAGCATTACGCCATCCAGGCGGCGGCGGGCCACGATTACGCCGGGTTTTATGAACGCGAGATCGCTTACCGGCGCACGTTGGGCTACCCGCCGTTTGCGCGTCTGCTGCGGCTGGAGTTCCGTCACCGCGACGACGCCGAGGCGGAGAAGGCGGCCATGGGGCTGGCAGAGCGTCTGAAAACGGACTTGGTCACGGAATCACGGATCGGAACGGATTTGATCGGGCCGGCGCCGTGTTTTTTTGCGAAGGTGAATGGCATTTACCGCTGGCAGATTATCCTGCGCGGGCCACAGCCGGTTTCGCTCTTGCAGGGTCGTTTGCCAGACGGCTGGCGCGTGGAAGTGGACCCGTCCAGTTTGCTTTAAAATTACGCATTACGAATTACGTCCTTCCCATGAAACCCTTCCTCCAAAAATACTACATCTGGCTCCTTGCCCTGGGCGGTGCAGCCTGCGTATGGGGCCTGTCCCTCGCGCCGGTGCATTCGTCCAAGCTGATGACGGCTGTCGCGCTGGTTAGCCTGCTGCTGGCCGCGCTGGCCGTTTGGGTGCAGCGTTCGGCCTCGGCGCGCGCGCGCCTTTCGGCCGGCCTCGACGGGATCGTCGCGCGCCCCGGCCTTTTCCGGCTGCTGGTCGGGATAAACGCGCTGGTCTTTGCAGCGGGCTGGGTCTGGCTCTTCCTGCCCGAAAGCCGGGTGGCAGGCTTTTTCAGTAGGGGCGGGTCTGAGACCTACCCCTACTACGCGCTGACCCAACCCCTGGTCGCCTGGCTGACGGCTTGCGCCGCTCAAACCGGGCTGGCGCTGTGCCTGTGGCGCGGCCTGCGCTGGCCGCCTTCGAACGATTGGAAAGGTATCTTCAAAACCGGCGGCATGATCCTGGGTATTCTGCTGCTGCTCTGGGGATTGATCGCCGTCACCCGCCTGGGGCTGGAACCGGTGGGCGTCTTCTGGTACGCGCCGGGCACGCCGCTGCTGCTCACGCAGGCGCTGCTGGCCTGGGCGCTGGGCATCCTCTTCCTGTTCGTCGAAACCCGCTGGAACGGGCGCAGCCCAAAGAGCGCCCCGCGCCTCGACGTACTGGTCGCCGTCCTGCTCTGGGCGCTGGCCTGCCTGCTGTGGATTGCCACCCCCGTCACCCGCCCGACCATCTTCCAGCCCGCGCCGGCCGCGCCCAATTACGCACCCTATCCCTTCTCCGACGCCGCCAACTACGATGTCAACGCCCAGGGATTGCTGGTCGGGCAGGGCTTCTCGCTCGACCCATCGCTCAAGCCGATCTACTCGCTCTTCCTGGCCTTCCTGCACATGCTGGCCGGGCAGGATTACACGCGCATCGTTAATCTTCAAATCATTTTCCTGGCGCTCATCCCCGTTTTGCTGTACCTGCTCGGCCGGCTGTTTTCCAACCGCCCCGCCGGGCTGATCGCCGCCGTCCTGTTCATCCTGCGCGAAAAGAATTCGCTAGAGCTTTCCAACATCATCCAGGTCTCGCACGTCAAACTGCTGCTCAGCGACCTGCCCGCCACGGGACTGATGATCGCGCTGGTGATCCTCCTCGCCGGCTGGCTGCTCAAGCCTGAGTCGCGCCGTCTCTGGCCGCTGGCCGCCGGGGGCGTGCTGGGCATGGCGCTCGTCCTGCGGGCGCAGGTCATCGCCGTCATCCCCTTTATTTTGTTGGGCGCGGCGCTCGCGCTCTACCGCAACCGTCGCGCGCTGCTCAGGCAAGGTGCGCTGCTGCTCCTGCTCGGCGCGCTCGCCAGCGCGCTGCCCTGGCTCGGCTACGGCTATTTTGCCAACTCCCGGCTCCAATCGCCCGATTACGTCCACCTGCTGGCCCTGCAATTCCGCGACGTCCCGGTCGCAGACCTCAGGCAACTGCCCGGCGAGACCGCCCAACAGTTCGACGCCCGCGTCCAAAACCAGATGGTCGCATACGTGCGCCAAAACCCCGCGCTGGTTGCCCAATCCATCGCTGCCTACTTCGTCCACAACGCCGTCCAAAGCGTCAGTTTCCTGCCGCTTTCCCCACAGTTCGAAACCGACGCCGTCGCCTACACCCGCAACCTGCCGCTCTGGGACAACTGGACCGGCGACCTGCCCGTCGAGGCGCGCCTCATGCTGGCGCTTAACCTGGCCCTGCTGGCCCTCGGCCTCGGCGCGCTCTGGACGCGCTTTCGCCACGCCGGGCTGCTGCTCCTGCTGGTCTTCGCCGGATACGTGACCAGCCTGGCGCTGCCCATGCTCTCCGGCTGGCGCTTCCTGCTCCCGGTGGACTGGATCGTTTATTTTTATATTGCGATTGGACTGATGGAACTCACCCTGCTGGTACGTTCCCTGCTGCGGACTCAACCCGACCCGTCGCCTGCTCCCGTTACCCCGACCATGCTCCCGCCTGCCAGCCTGCCCCCGCTCTCCTGGTCGCGTCTCGGTATCCTGACGCTTTGCTTTGCCCTGATCAATCTCTCCCTGCCGATAACGCAGAGCTTGATCCCTGTGCGCTACCCGCCCCTGACGAAACAACAACTCCTCGCGGCCTATCCCCAAAACTCCAAGTTGCCCACCGCCGCCGAAATGGGGACATTCCTGGAACAAAAAAACGCCGTCGTCTTCTACGGGCGGGCGCTCTATCCGCGTTTCTTCGCCGCCGGGACGGGGCTGCACTCCACCGGTTGGGCCAGCTTCATCGCGCGCGATTACAG
>JBARBA010000208.1:0-2595 GCA_049792555.1 Anaerolineales bacterium | reverse complement strand
GGTATTTATTGCAGCTTTCGCAGTAGCGGGTGCGTCTCGGGGTGGCTTTTAAAACATCCAATGCGCAGTCTTACCGTCCAGTTTCGCCTGTTGGTCCTTTTGCTCGGTATATTCATCCTTGCGAATGCCGCGCCTGTTTTGGCCCTGCCTGCCCGCCGGGCGATCACTCCAGACGAATTCTGGCAGCGCGTCGATACGACCCTCGCCACCCTGCGCGGACTCAAAACCCAACCAAAGGAAGTCGTCACACCGGCGCTGGATACATTGGCCGATGAGTGGGTGCAGTTCGACACCCTGACCCTGCCCGGCGGCGCAAGCGCGCCGCTGGATACCAGCTTTCTCGTCTCCCAACTGCGTCAGCATCCCGATAACTTAGATTCCCTGATCGATCTCTTTACCGACTTAAAAAACGCCGGGGGAAGCAAACCCACCCGATCTTTTGGCGCGGCAGACCTGGCTGCCTTGCAGCCCATCCTTGAGCGTCCGGAATTCCAGTGGGACCGCCCGCCGTCTCCTCTTGAGCAGTGGTGGAACGATCTTTGGGCAAGAATCAACGATTGGTTTAACAAGCTCTTCGGCCAAAACGGCGTCAACATCCCCATCCCCGGCGATATTTTCACCATCGTCGCCATCATCCTGTTGGTGTTTGTGCTGCTGTATGTTTTTCGCGGCCTGTTCAGCGATTTTATCTCCGAAGCTTCCATGGACGAAGAACAAATGGCCGGCGATGAACTGCTGACTGCCGAGACCGCCTTGCAAAAGGCCAAAGACATTTCCAGGGGCGGCGATTACCGCACGGCTGTGCGGTACCTGTACCTTTCCTCCCTGCTGACGCTGGATGAGCGCGGACTGATGCGCTTCGACCGCTCCAAGACCAACCGCGAATACCTGCGCAGCGTCGCCGCCTTTCCGCAACTTTCTGTGCCCCTGCGCGATGTGATCGATGTCTTCGACCGCGTCTGGTACGGTTTCCGCACGCTGGACGAAGACAGTTTCCAACATTATGTGGAGAAGGTCGATCAACTCCGGGAGCAGAAGAAATGAAGCTGACCCGCGATGTCTGGCTGACCATTGGGCTGCTGGTGACGCTGATTGTGATTATGGCTTTTGCGGCGCTTGGGCAACAACAACAGGGTCAGCAGTTGCCTCCCTTAACCAGCCTGTCCGGCGCTCCGGATGGCGCGCTGGCGCTCAAGCTCTGGCTCCAGCAGATGAAATATACCGTCATCGAAGAGATGCCCTCCTCCTATAAATTGCCCGAAACGGCAAAAATTGCCTTCGTGCTCCAGCCGTCTTTGATAGAAGCCGACGACCTGAAAGACATGGACGCCTGGGTGCTGAATGGCGGCACCCTGATCGCCGCCGGCGACTTTGGCTTTAGCGACTTGACCGAACATTTTGACTTTAAACTGGACTATTTCGATCCCGCCCCCAAAGCTTTCACGTCCCAGACGCCCCTTTTGCTGAATCCCGCGCTACAGACCTCGATCCCTGCGACGGCCTCCGGTGTGCAGTCCGCTTTTTACCTGATCCCATCTGCGGGGGCGCGTTCCTCTTACGTCACCTACCTGGCTGCCGACGGGAAACCCGTGCTGGTCTCATTCGACATGGGCAAAGGACGGGTGATCCTGTCTTCGACCGTCTATCCTTTTATGAACCTGGGCCTGAAACAGGCCGGGAACCCGGCGCTGCTGCTGAATTTGCTCGGCCTGGCCCGCAAACAGGGGCCGGTCTGGTTCGACGAATGGCACCACGGCTTTCACGGCGCAGAGGGCGCCACCGGGCCGGACAACTGGCTGCGCTACACCCCGCTGGGGCGCTCCGTCCTTTTCGTTGCCCTCGTCATCTTCCTGGCCCTGCTCTTGCGCGGACGCATTTTCGGGCGCGCCGTCCCGCTCCCGCGCGAACTGCGGCGGCGTGGGGCGCTGGAACACGTCAGCGCCATGGCCAACCTCAGCCGCCTGGCGGGGCATCGTCATTCGGTCCTGTTGCAGTACCACCACCATCTCAAGCGTACGCTTGGGCGGCGCTACCGTCTCGACCCGGCCCTGCCCGACGCCGAGTATGTGGCTATTTTATCGCGTTACAACCCGGCCATCGACGGGCAGGCGCTGCTTGTGTTGCTCAACCGCTTACAGCAGCAAAAAATCAACGAAACCGAACTCGTCCACCTCGCCGCCGAAGCCGCCAAATGGATCAAAGAACCTTAATCCAAAGCTTTTTATCCACGAAGGGCACGAAGTTCACGAAGAAAACCAAGTCTTTTTCTTTCAAAAGCCCTTAAAAGATTTTAACTTCGTGTTCTTCGTGTACTTCGTGGACAATGGTTTTGAACTTGAATTCAAGGAGCCAAAATGAACCCTGTTGACTTAAAAATCGTTTACGAAAAACTACAGACAGAATCGAACAAAGTCCTGGTCGGTCTGGACGAGCCGTTCGAATTACTGGTGATTGCCCTGCTGACCGGCGGGCACGTGTTGCTCGAAGGCGTCCCCGGCACGGCCAAGACGCTCATGGCCAAGACGCTGGCCCACATGATCGAAGCCAAGTTCACCCGCGTCCAGTTCACGCCCGACCTGATGCCGTCCGATATCC
>JBARBA010000207.1:0-7968 GCA_049792555.1 Anaerolineales bacterium | reverse complement strand
AAAGGAGCAATCTCATGTTTCGAGGTGTTTTTACTGCTATTGTGACTCCCTTCAACGCTGATGAGAGTGTAGATGAACCAGCTTTGAAAAATCTGATCGATTTTAACCTGGCGAACGGCGTTGCCGGGATTGTGCCGTGCGGCACCACCGGCGAAAGCCCCACCCTGGACCACGCCGAACACGACCGGGTGATTGAATTGACCGTTGAATATGTCAACGGACGCGCGCCGGTGATCGCCGGCACCGGCTCGAACAGCACCCGCGAGGCCATTCGTCTCAGCCAGCACGCCCAGACGGCTGGCGCCGATGCGTTGCTGCTGGTGACGCCCTATTACAACAAACCCACTCAGGAAGGCATGTACCGCCATTTCCGGGCCATTGCTGAAAGCGTCACCATCCCCTCCATCATTTACAACATTAAAGGGCGCACCGGGGTCAACCTGGAGACCGATACCCTGGTGCGGCTGATGAATGACTGCCCCGGCGTGGTCGGGGTGAAAGAAGCCTCGGGCGACCTGAATCAGATGAAGGATGTGATTGCCCGCCGCGCGGACGGCTTTAGCGTATTGAGCGGCGACGACAACATGACCCTGGCGCTGATTAAAGCCGGCGGCGACGGCGTTATCTCGGTAGCCAGCAACTTTATTCCGGCGCAGATGTCGCGCATGGTGAAACTGGCGCTCGAAGGCAACTTTACCGAAGCCGAAACGCTGGAAAAAGAGCTATCCCCGTTTTTTGCCGTCGAATTTGTCGAAACCAACCCCATTCCCATAAAATATATCCTTTCGCTCAAAGGCATGTGCCAGGAAGTCTACCGGCTGCCCATCTGCGAACTCCGCCCTGCCAGCAAAGAAAAAGTGCGGGCGGTTTTGACGGAGATGGGGTTGCTGTAACCTTCCCCATTGCGCCTTAATGTCCTGGCGGCTTGCCCTGGCGCAAGTCGCCAGGAAGCATTGCATGTTAAATGTTTCTCGTATCTCCTCAATCATCGGTGGTTGAGTAGGCGGCGGTGCTATCCCGCCGCCGTATCGAAACCACATCCAACAACAATTTCCCCGAAATATTGAGATGATACTGTTTCTCTATGAAATGAATCAAATATGAATAAAACACTGCCTTTCACCAAAGACCAAATCAGCGCCATCGCGCGCCAATACCCCACCCCGTTTCACATTTACGACGAAAAGGCCATCCGCGACAATGCCCGGCTGCTTAAAGCCACGTTTGCCGGGCTTCCCGGCTTCAAGGAGTTTTTCGCCGTTAAAGCCCTGCCCAACCCGTTTATTCTCAAAATTCTCAAGGAAGAAGGCTTTGGCGCGGATTGCAGCTCGCTGCCCGAATTGCTGTTGGCCGAAAAAGTCGGCATCCTCGGTGAAAATATCATGTTTTCGTCCAACGACACGCCCGCCGGCGAATATCAAAAAGCCAAAGAACTGGGCGCCATCATCAACCTTGACGACCTCAGTCACATCGAATTTTTGGAGCAGCACGCCGGCCTGCCGGAACTGGTCTGTTTTCGCTACAACCCCGGCAATGCGCGCAAAGGGAACGTCATTATCGGTCAGCCCGCCGAGGCCAAATACGGCTTTACCCGCGAACAGCTTTTTGCGGGCTACCGCCAACTCAAAGCCAAAGGGGTCAAACGCTTTGGCCTGCACACCATGGTCGCCTCGAATGAATTGGACCAGCGCTACTTTGGCGAAACCGTTGCCATGCTGCTCGACCTGGTGGTGGACCTGACCCGCGAAGCCGGCATTGAAATTGAGTTCATCAATATGGGTGGCGGCATCGGCATTCCCTACCGGCCGGAGCAAATCGCCGTGTCTTACGGTCAGATTGCCGAGGAAGTTCACGAAGCCTACGATACCCGCATTGTGCGCAACGGCTTGCGGCCTCCGCATCTGCTGATGGAGTGCGGACGGGTGATTACCGGGCCGTATGGCTACCTGGTTTCAACCGTATTGCACTTGAAACATATTTACAAAGACTACGTGGGCCTGGATGCCTGCATGGCCAACCTGATGCGCCCGGCGCTGTATGGCGCATATCACCACATCACGGTCTTGGGCAAAGAAAACCAACCCGCCGACCACAAATACGACGTGACCGGCTCGCTCTGCGAAAACAACGACAAATTTGCCATTGACCGCCTGTTGCCCGCCGTTGAGTCTGGCGACCTGGTCGTCATCCACGACACCGGCGCGCACGGCTATGCCATGGGCTTTAACTACAACGGCAAACTGCGCTCGGCCGAACTGCTGCTGCGCGAAAACGGCGAGGTGCTCCCCATCCGCCGCGCCGAAACGCCCGAAGATTATTTTGCCACGCTGGATTTTGGGCAGTTGGCTCAATTCCAGCCTTGATGTATTTTCTCAATAATTGTGACTGCTCAGGCTCTTGCCCGTTATGGCTCACACCTGCCCTGGCGGGCGGTGCCAGGGAATAGAACGCGGATGACGCTGATCAGACGGATTTACACAGATTCTTTTTGGATTTACCCGCGAAAATACCCTACGGGCACGATGTCAGCTTAATCCGTCAAATCCGTGTTCTATTTTTTGACGGGTGAGCAGTTACCAATAATCGGTGGTTGAGCGGTGGCCTGAGCCTGTCGAAGGGTAGGCGGCGGTGTTGTTCCGCCGCCGTACCGAAACCACCTGTCAACAGCAATTTCCCTTTACGAACTTACACCTACACAGAGGTTACCCATGGTCAAACGCAATCCCAACATCGCCAAACTCCCGGCCGGTTATCTTTTCCCCGAAATTGGCCGCCGCCGGCGCGCGCTGCTCGAACGGCAGCCGGACGCCAAAATTATCAGCCTGGGGATCGGTAACACCACCGAGCCGCTCACGCCGCACATTGTGGAAGGTTTGCAGAATGCCGCCCTCAAACTCGGCACAGCCGAAGGTTATTCCGGCTACGACGACGAACCCAAAGGCCAGGCGCTGCTGCAAAATGTCAAGTCGAAATTAGCTGAAAAGTGGTATCACGGACGGATTCAGCCGGATGAAATCTTTATTTCCGACGGCGCCAAGTGCGACTGCGGCCGGCTGCAAGTGCTCTTCGGGGCGGATGTATCGATTGCCGTCCAAGACCCGGCCTACCCGGTTTACGTGGACGGCAGCGTGATAATGGGCGCGAGCGGTACGCATCACAAAGAACGCGGCCAATTTGACGGCATCGTCTACCTGCCCTGCACCCCGGCCAACGCCTTCTTTCCCGACCTTTCGGCCCTGCCTCGCACCGACTTGATTTACTTCTGTTCGCCCAATAACCCCACCGGCGCGGTTGCGACGCGCGAGCAGCTGCGGGCATTGGTCGACTTTGCCCGGCGCAACGGATCCATCATTGTTTACGATGCCGCTTATGCCGCTTTCATCAAGGATGACAACCTGCCCCGCTCCATTTTCGAAATTGAAGGCAGCCGCGAGGTGGCGTTCGAGGTCAACTCGTTTTCCAAGCCGATTGGTTTTACCGGCGTGCGCTTGGGCTGGACGGTGGTTCCCCAAGAACTGGTTTTCGAGGACGGCGCGCCGGTCAGTAAGGACTGGAGCCGGGTGATGAGCACGCTCTTTAACGGCGCGTCCAACATCGCCCAATACGGCGCGCTGGCTGCCCTCGACGACGAAGGGTTGGCCGAAATGCGCCAAACGGTCGGCTATTATATGGAAAACGCGCGCATTATCAAAGAGGGGCTGACCGGCCTGGGCCTTACCAGCTACGGCGGGGTCAACTCGCCCTATGTCTGGGCCGAATTCCCCGGTCGTCCGTCGTGGGACGTATTTACCGAAATTTTGGAAAAAGCGCACGTGGTCACCACGCCCGGTTCCGGCTTTGGGCCGTCGGGCGAAGGGTTTATCCGTTTCAGCGCGTTTGGACATCGCGCCGACGTGCTGGAGGCCGTGCGGCGGTTGCAAGAAAAGCTATAGTTGCCTCAACTGATCTTGAAATCAAAGCCCGCCCGGTCAATTTTGGCCGGGCGTGGTGCATCTTGCGAGGGATTTGGAAGGTTCAAAAATGTCGATGACTGATCGCCCCCTGGAATTACCAGAAGCCATTGCCGCTGCCCTCGAGAAAGTGGCGGCCAACCTGGCAACTTTCTCAGATGTCTATCCACATGACCATACGACCCATAATATCTATCAGGCGCGAGCGCTAAACGGCTTCCCTGTGGGCAGCAACGCGGGTTGGACGACCGGCTTCTGGCCCGGTCTGCTCTGGCTGGCCTATGAGCTGACCGGCGCAGCCGAATATCGTCAGGCCGGGTTGCTCCAGGCGCAACGCTTCGCGCAACGTTTGCGCGACGACCTTGACCTTGACCACCATGACATCGGTTTTCTCTACACGTTGGCTTGTGTTGCGCCCTGGCGCTTGACCGGCGACGTCGCAGCCCGCGCGACGGCCATCCGGGCCGCCGACCGGTTGTTGACGCGCTACCTGGAACGGCCCGGAATCATCCAAGCCTGGGGCAGCCTCGACGATCCGCAAGAGCGCGGACGCATCATCGTGGACAGCCTGATGAACCTGCCGTTGCTATATTGGGCGGGCGAGACCAGCGGTCAGGCGCACTACGCCCGGTCGGCGCTGCGACATGCCGGTCAAGTCCGCGATTACCTGGTGCGCCCGGATGGGAGCACCTTCCACACCTTTTTCTTCGACGAAACGGGCGCGCCTGTCTCAGGCGTTACCTTTCAGGGCGCGGGGGACGCTTCATGCTGGTCGCGCGGTCAGGCCTGGGCGATCTACGGTTTTGCCCTCAGCTACATGTATACCCGCGACGACAGTTTTCTCCGGGCGGCCTGCCGCGTTGCCGACTATTTCCTTGCGAATCTTCCAGCGGACGGCGTGGCCTATTGGGATTTGATCTTTCCAGATGGCAGCGCCGAGGAGCGCGATAGCTCCGCCGCGTCCATTGCCGTGTGCGGTTTGTTGGAGTTGGCCCGTCAACTCCCGGCTGGCGCAGATGCGCAGCGCTACCAGGCTGCCGCCCGGCGCATCCTTGCTTCCTTGTTCCATAATTATTCGACAGTCCATCTCCCGGATTCCAATGCGTTATTGCTCCAGGGTGTCTACAACAAGCCGCTTGGAAAGGGAGTTAATGAAGGCAACCTGTGGGGCGACTATTTTTACCTGGAAGCCTTAATGCGACTTTCCAAACCGGATTGGAAGCCCTGCTGGTAATTTTGTAACCGTTCACGGGACGCATCAAAACAGTTGTTTATTGCTGATAACGTTGGTTTCGATACGGCGGAACTGCACCGCCTACTCAACCAACTGTATCAAACGGTGGTTGAGTAGCGTTCTTTGCGTATCGAAACCACACCCCCTGAACGCTTACGTAATTTTTAGCCCGAGGCCAATACAAATGTTTAACCCCCTTTCCAACAACTCTCTTCGTAGCCGCGCCGATCTCCAGGCGGCGGTGCGCGCGCTGTTTGCGCCCATGGAACCCCATTTCAGCCCCGGCGCGGCGCGCGTGCGGCTGGGCTTTAGTGGCGCACACTTCGATAATACTGCCGCCGAATTGGAAGGTTTCTCGCGTCCGCTCTGGGGGTTGGCCCCGCTGACGGCCGGCGGCGCGGATTTCGACGGCTGGGAACGCTACCGGCGCGGCCTGTCGAACGGCAGCGACCCGCAGCATCCCGAATATTGGGGGGTACCCGCCGATAGCGACCAGCGCCTGGTGGAGATGGCCGCCATCGGTTTTGCGCTGGCGCTGGCTCCCGGCGAAACCTGGGAACCGTTGGAACCCCGCGCGAAAGAGAACCTGGCGCGCTGGCTGTTGGAGATCAACCGGCGCGAGATGCCCGACTGCAACTGGTTGTTCTTTCGCGTTATGGTAAACGTCGGGCTGGCGAACGTGGGCGCGGTGTACGACGAGGTTGCCATGCGCGCGGCGCTCGACCGGCTGGAAACATTTTATCTCGGCGACGGCTGGTACTCGGACGGCCCGAACGCGCGCTGCGACTACTATATTCCGTTTGCCATGCACTTCTATGGCTTGCTTTACGCCCGCCTGGCCGGTGCGCGCGACCCTGACCGGGCGCAGCGCTTCCGTGAGCGCGCGGCGCTCTTTGCCCGCGACTTTATCCATTGGTTTGACGCCGACGGCGCGGCCCTGCCGTTCGGGCGCAGCCTGACCTATCGCTTCGCGCAGGGCGCTTTCTGGGGCGCGCTGGCTTTCGCCGACGTCGAGGCGTTGCCGTGGGCTGTGCTCAAGGGATTGACGCTGCGGCATCTGCGCTGGTGGAGCCGCCGTCCCATCTTTCAGCCTGACGGCACGCTTTCCATCGGGTACGGGTATCCCAATTTGAACATGGCGGAGCAATACAATTCGCCCGGTTCGCCATATTGGGCGATGAAGTTCTTTATCCCCCTGGCCCTGCCTGATTCGCATCCGTTCTGGCAGGCGGACGAAGCGCCCCTGCCCGATTTACCGTCCAGCCATACGTTGCCCCATGCCGGGATGATCGTGGGCCGCGACCCTGGAAGCCGTCACGTTTTTGCGCTGACCGGCGGCCAGCATATGCTGTGGGCCAGGCACGGCGCTGAGAAATATGCCAAGTTTGTCTATTCAACCGCTTTCGCTTTCAGCGTGCCGGCCGGCGGTTATGGCCTGGAGCAGGCTGCGGTGGATAGTATGCTGGCCTTGAGCGACGACGATGCGCACTATCGCGTGCGGGAAGAACCGCTCGGAGTCTGGATCGAGTCTGGGGTGTTGTGTTCGCGCTGGCAGCCCTGGCCGGACGTGGAGGTGGAAACCTGGCTGATGCTGGCCCTGCCCTGGCACCTGCGTCTGCACCGTTTGCGGACTGCCCGTACGCTGTGGAGCGCCGAGGGCGGTTTTGCGCTCGACCGGACGGGCGACGATCTCCCGGCTTCGAAGCAGGAGCAGGGCGCGGGCTTCGCGCTGGCTCATTACCCCGCCGGTTTCAGCGGTCTGCGCGACCTGAAAACGCAGCGGGCCGGACGGGTGCTGCGCGTCTTTCCGAATACCAACCTGCTGGTTCCACGCACCGTCATCCCCACGTTGCTGGGCCAGCACGCGCCCGGTGAACACTGGCTGGGATGCGCAGTCCTGGCCGCGCCAGCCCCGGTGAACGTTAGCGTAGAGGCTGTCTGGGCCACGCCTCCACCCTGGCCGGACTCAATCGTAGACCGAAAAGCATAAAACCGGCCAAACGGCGCGGCAAGGCTTTGCCTCATTCTTTCGTCACCGTTCTTGTAGCCCCTTGAAACGTATCTTCTCAAAATTTGGGGGGAATTGTTGTTGACAGGTGGTTTCGATACGGCGGCGGAACAGCACCGCCGCCTGCTCAACCACCGATGATTGAGAAGTTACCTTGAAACCAACTACAGAGCGCCGCGTAATTTGCAGGAAGGGCTAAACGAAAAACACGTCCCGATGGACGTGTTTTTCGTAATCTCCCAAAAATTGGGGATGGTATCGGAATTCTTATTGCAAATGTTCAGCGATGCACTGCCGCTATTTCTGGTTTTTTGTCTTTTGTCCTGTTTGTTGCACCACATGCGTCAGTTCATGCGCCAACAGTTCCTTGCCCTCGTGGGACTCCACATTTTCTTTGCCTGCACCCAGATAAATATCTTTACCTTGCGTGAAGGCTTGCGCACTGACTGCGCGGTTGAGTTTGGCCGCTTCGCTGCCGGTATGGATGCGCACGTCACTAAAATCTGCGCCAAAGCGCGATTCCATGAAGGTCCGTGTCTGGTCGGGCAGGGGTGCGCCGCCGCCGCGCGTGGCGTTCAGGCGTTGCTCGAAGCCCGCGCCGGCTTCAAAACCTTCCTTATCGGTCTTCGCTTTGGTTTGCAGTTCTTTGTCTTCTTCGGGGGCGGCTTCGCGCTGGAGCAGGGATTTGGTTTGCAGTTCTTTGTCTTCTTCGGGAGCGGCTTCGCGCTGGAGCAGGGATTTGGTTTGCAGTTCTTTGTCTTCTTCAGGGGCGGCTT
>JBARBA010000206.1:0-5529 GCA_049792555.1 Anaerolineales bacterium | reverse complement strand
ATCGTCTGTATCTCCGCCTCCCAAATCCCGTCTAACGCCGCTAACAGCATTCAAACCATGAAAGCGACGCATGCCCTCGCCAGGCTGGGGCATGAAGTCACCCTGATTGTCCCGGTTGTAGAAGAAGCCAAAAGCGCCGACACAAGCTGGGGGACGCTTGCCAGGTATTATGGCTTATCCTGGCCGTTCCAGATCGAATGGCTGCCCAGCCCCTCGCGCCGCCTGTTCTCCCTCTCTGCCGTGCGCCGCGCGCGCCGCCTGAAACCGGCCGTGCTCTACGTCTGGCCGCTGCAATCGGCGGTGCTGGGCCTGCTCACGGGGATGCCCACCATTCTGGAGATGCACGACCTGCCTTCCGGGCGCGTCGGCCCGCTGTATTACAGCTACTTCCGCGACCTGGCCGGGCGCAAGCGCCTGACCGTCGTCACCCAGGCGTTGAAAAAGGCGCTGGACGAACGCTATGGGAACGTTTTCCCGGCCAAAGACGTGGTCCTGGCCCCCAACGGAGTCGAGCTGGAGCGCTACGCCAACCTGCCCGACCCGACAACGGCCCGCCGTCACCTGGGGCTGGTCGAGGCCCCGACGGTGGCCTGCGCCGGTCACTTGTACGAAGGCCGGGGCATGGACGTGTTCCTCGAACTGGCCAAACGCTTACGGGAAGTCCGCTTCCTGTGGGCCGGCGGCCGCCCCGAAGACGTGGAAAAGTGGAAGGCGCAGGCTGTGTCACAGGGGCTGGAAAACGTCATCTTTACCGGCTTCGTGCTCAACGATCAGTTGCCGCTTTACCAGGCCGCCGCCGACATCCTGCTGATGCCCTACGGCAGGAAAATCGGCATTTCGAGCGGCATGGGCAACTCGGAGTCCATTTCCAGCCCGATGAAAATGTTCGAATATCTGGCCACCGGGCGCGCCATCGTCGCCAGTGACCTGCCGGTTTTCCACGAGGTCTTAAACGAATCGAACGCCGTCTTTTGCGCCCCCGATAAAGCCGTGGACTGGGAAGGCGCGTTGCGCGCCCTGCTCGACAACCCGGCGCTCGGCCAGAAGCTTGGCCAGCAAGCGCGCCAGGATGCCCAAAACTATTCATGGACCGAACGCGCCAGACGCACCCTGGACGGATTCCTGACCAAATGAGCAAACCCTTCCCCAGGCCGTCCTGGTGGCTGCTTGCCATAGCGGCCTTTGCCGCGCTGGAACGTTTGGCGCTCTGGCTGGTCTATCCCCCGGTTACTTTTGACGATACAAACAGTTACCGCCGCCTGGCAGGCCAATTTTTACACGCTACGCCTATGGACGGCACGCGCTCGCCGGGCTATCCCATCTTCCTGGCAGGGTTGGGCCAGGACCGGGTTGTCTATGCCGTGCAGCTTGCCCTGGGGCTGGCCATCACGCTGCTGTTTTTTTATCTCGGCTGGCTGGTCAGCGGCAAAAGCGCAGTGGGCGCGGCGGCGGCCCTGATCCATACGCTTAACATGGGCCAACTGCTCTTCGAAGCCGACCTGTTGGCCGAAACGCTGACCACCTTCCTGGTCATGGTAACCATCTGCGGGGGCGTTTACCTTCTCAAAAAAGAAACCTTCAAGAAATTCAGCCTGAAAGAACTGGGCCTGGCGCTGCTGACGGGTATCGCGGGTGGCCTGGCCGCCCTGGTGCGCCCGCAGTTCGTCTTCCTGCCCTTCCTGATCGCCTTTGTGCTCATGCTGCAAGCCGCTCAAAAATCCACACAGGCTCAAAATCTCTTATCCACGAAGGACACGAAGTTCACTAAGAAAGAGCTTTTAAGGTTTTTCTTCGTGAACTTCGTGAACGCTTGCCCCCGTATGGGGGTCGTGGATAAAACTCTGTGGGCAGTGGTCTTTGCCATTGTCATCCCCGCCATCCTGCTGAATGCGCTGTGGATCAACTATATCCACACCCAGTTTGGCGCCTGGAGCATGAGTTCGGACGACGGCTACCACATCATCCAGCACACCGGCAAATTCTTCGAATACGTCCCCGACCAATACGCCGCCATCCGCGACACCTTCCTGAAATACCGCGCCATCCAGATTGCAAACACCGGGGCTGCCTCCAACACCATCTGGGCGGCCATCCCGGCGCTCCAGAAAGTATCGGGCCTGGGGTTTTACAAACTCTCGCGCAAACTCCAGGAGATTTCATGGCAACTCATCCGCGAGCACCCGCTGCTGTATCTGGGCAGCGTCTGCGAAGCCTGGTTCTGGTTTTGGAGCGCCCCGTTTTACTGGAATCCGCAGGTCTTTGGAGCCGTCGGGGATTGGGTCGCGCAGGCGCAACGCTTCCTGCTGTGGGCCGCCAACGCCGTCTTCGTTGCCGGGACATTTGCGCTGGTCTTTGGGCGCGTGAGAAAGACGCTCTCCATGCCGGTTGTGCTCTGGCTGGTGTTGGCAATTGTGTGGGTCAACTCCATTTTGCAGGCCATCGTCGAAGCCAGCGAAAACCCGCGTTATTCGATCTCCACGCAAACGCTAGTGGTATTGGTCGTGGCGTGGTGGGTTTGGCGCATCATTCGTAGGGGCACGGCGGCGGAATTTAAGGAAAAGGTTCTGCAAGTCCTCCGCCGCGCCCCTACGAGGAATGATTTATGAAGCAACTGATTGGTCAGGGCGCAGCGATGAACTTCCAGAACGTTGTTTTCAAATTCTTTCGCCGCACCCCTACGGGAAAATGATATGAAACGATTCGACCTTCTCTGGATCATCCCCGGCGGACTGGCCTTGGGCGCAGCCCTGGCCCTGGTCAGCCCAGGAGCGTTCTTGCCCGGATGGCTGGCTTTTTCGCTGCTTGCGATCCTGGCCCTGCTGGCGCTGACGGCGAGTCATCGGCTGGCAGGCGGCGGAAAAACCCTGGGCGTGATCCTGGCCCTGGCCTTTGCCCTGCGCCTGGGGCTGGGGGTGGGCGCTTACGTGCTGGAGCCGCGCATCGGCTACGACAACCCGGTCAACAAAGCCGGTTATCTCTTTACCGACGCCTTCGTGCGCGACAACCAGGCCTGGGATTTGGCGACTTCGTCCAACTCGCTGATGACCGCCTTCGATGAAAAGCTCGTCTCCGACCAGTACGGCGGCCTGCTGTGGGTCAGTTCCCTGGAGTATCGTTATCTCTCGCCGGACGCCCACCGTCCGCTGCTGGTGACGCTGCTGGCGGCCTTGTTTGGCGCGCTCGGCGCGGCCTTTGTTTGGGCGGCAGGCAAACGCATTTCGACCGAAAAACTGGCCCTGGTCTCGGCCCTGGTCTTCGCCTTCTTCCCCGAAGCCGTCCTGCAAGGCGCAGCCCAAATGCGCGAACCCTTCCTGATGACCTTCATCGCCATGGCCTTTTACGGGCTGGTGGAATGGCAGGCTTCCCGCCGGCCTCAGACTTCTCAGCAGACTTCCGAAGTCTTTCCTCTACGGGGACTACGTAAGACTTCGGAAGTCTTGGGTTGGAGTTGGTTATGGATTGTCCTGGCCCTGATCGGGATGTTCCTGGTCTCCCCCGGCTTCATCCTGGTGACGTTGATTGCCGCCGCCGGCTGGCTGTATTTCAGTCAGGATGGCCGCCGCATCCCGTGGCAGGCTGTGGTCGCGGCGCTGGCGGTCTTTGCAATAGCCTTCATCGTCCTCAGCCTGAGTTGGACCAGCCTGGTGGCCGTCAAGAGCGGCGGGCCGCTGGGCGTGGTCGGCGATTGGGCGCGCGAAACCGTCAAATGGAACCAGCAACTGCTCAAGAACAGTTCGGGCATCGTCCAGCTACTCTTCGAAAAATTCCCGTCCGGTTTGCAATTGCCGTTTGTCGCCATTTACGGCATCCTCCAGCCGGTGCTGCCGGCGGCGATTTTTGAACCGGCGTCAGCATCGTTCTGGCAGGTTTTGGGCATCGTCCGCGCGCTGGGTTGGTATCTGATGTTGCCGTTCCTGGCCTATGCGCCGTTCTCGGCATCGAAGATGGATGGGTCGCAAAAAAGGCGCTGGCTGTGGCTGGGGCTGGTCGTCTGGGCCTGGATCGTCATCGCCTCGCTGCGCGGCGGCGCCGACCAATGGGACAACCCGCGTTACCGGGTCATCCTGCTCGGCTGGCAGGCAATCCTTGTCGCGCAGGCATTTCTCGCACTGAAACAGGGCCGGGGCCGTTGGTGGCTGCGCATCCTGGGCGTGGAAGCCGTGCTGCTGGTCGTTTTCACACACTGGTATATGTACCGCTACATGAACATCGGCTTCAACATCGGCATCCGCAATACGCTGGCGCTCGCCATTGGATTGAGCATCCTGCTGGTGCTCGGCGATTGGCTGGTCGAAAAACGGAGGGCGAAAACGCGGTCATGAAGTTCGAGTCATGCTGCCGTCGTAACTTCTCAATATTTTGGGGAAATTGTGGTTAATTGGTGGTTTCGACACCTGCACTCCCGCCGGGACGCCGGGACAGGTGTGCGTTCGGTGCAGTGTACGGCGGCGGGAAGCATCGCCGACTACCCTTCGACAGGCTCAGGGACCGCTCAACCACCGGTTATTGAGAAAATACCCGCCATCTGTTTTAAAGAGGTGTACAATCTCTCTCTTATCGTAACCAACAAAAGAAAGAAGATGAGGTAAATATGTATATCGATCCCAATACTGGTGGAATGTTGTTCCAGGCGCTGGCCGTTATATTTGTAGCGGTATCGGGTCTACTGATGGTGTTCTCAGGAAGAATCCGTCAGGGAATTGCCAAGCTGCGCCGCTCGGCGCGCAAAGACAAGGGCGAGGACCAGGAATAGATGCGCGCGATCATCCTGGGTTTCGACTCGTTTGACCCGTTTCAATTCGAGCGCTTGAATCAGGCGGGTAAAATGCCCAACCTGGGAAAACTGGCCGAGGCCAAAGGCTATTCCCGCCTGGAAGTTTGCTCTCCCCCTCAGACCGAAGTCTCGTGGACGAGCATCGCCACCGGCGTCGACCCCGGCTCGCACGGCATCTTTGACTTTGTGCATCGCAACCCGGCCACGTATGTTCCCTATGTGTCCATCATGCCGACCAAACAGACGATGTTGGGGGAACAGTTTATCCCGCCGTATACGACCAGGACTTTCTTTCAGGAAGCCGCCGAGATGGGCTACCCCGCGACGGTCATGTGGTGGCCCGCGCTTTTCCCCGCGCGGCCCGAAATCCCCGTCGCCACCCTCCCCGGCCTGGGGACGCCCGATATTCGCGGGCAGTTGGGCGTCGGGACGTACATGACCACCGAGCCGGTGGAGAAGAAAAAGTCGAAGGTCGGGCTGCTGACAGCCGCCGGAAAAGGCCGCTTTAACGGTGTGATCGAAGGGCCGCAGGTTAAGTCGAAATCCGGCGCTGCTTACGCCACGCTGCCGCTGGTCGTCGAGGTTTTGGCCGGGGACGAAGTCCGGCTGACCATCGGCAAGCAGGAATTGCGCCTGAGACCGGGGAAGTGGAGTCCGATCTTCGAGCTGGTCTTCCCGGCAGGTTTCGCCTTTTCGATCCACGCCGTCACCCAGGTGATCGTGACCGAGATCAAAGACAGGGTCAGCCTGTACTT
>JBARBA010000205.1:0-1879 GCA_049792555.1 Anaerolineales bacterium | reverse complement strand
GATAATACCAGCTCAAAAAAACGACGGCGATTAGCGGGGTTAGCAGAAGTCCCAGCCGTCGGTTTGCCGCCGACACGCGAAATCCGCAAAGCCGGCGCACAATGAGGTAAATGCCGGCAAAATAAACCAGGTACAAAGCAAAGAACGCCATGCCTGAGCCGTTCAAGCCGTAGACGGTCAACCCGATCCAGGTCAGCCCCAGGCCAAGCACGTTGCTGAACAGTTCGCTCCAGAAGAAAAGCTTCCGTTCGTTCTTTGCCAGCAGGATGAAACCCATCGGCCAACTGGCCACCCGCAATATCATGCCCAGGCAAAACCAGCGGAGAATTTCCACAGCCGGCCCGAATTTGGCGGAATAAAACAGTTCCATGACCAGCGGCGCGAACGTAAGCGTGGCCAGCACCCCGGGGCCCGCAATCAGCAATCCTACTTCCATTTGTTCATTGACCAGCCGGTTGCCTTCCACGTTGTCATGAGCCACCGCAGTCAGGCGGGGATAAAAGTCCATCGCCATGGCCGTAAGGATAAAATTGGTGTAATAGCCACCGATGATCCACGCCGCGTTGTAGTGACCCGCCGCGTCCACTCCGATTTTGTGCAGGACCAGCACCCGGATCAGGTAGGCCACGCCGAAGGTCATCAAACTGCTGGCCATCAAAACGACACCCAGCTTCAACAGGACAGAAGCTTCCTGAACCATTTGCCGGAACGGGATGGAAATCGCTTCCACCTTGATTTTCCTGGCGTACCACCATGAGCTGAGAATACCCATCCCGGCGACGCAGACCAGGGCCGGGACCAATCCGTCCTGCCCAAAAAAGTAAACGATGAGGATGCTGAACACGGTTCCGTAAAGCGCTCCCAACATGTTCATGCGGGCGAGGTCGCCAATCCGGCGCATGCCCTGGACCAACGCGCCTTGCCCGGCCGAGACGTCGCCAAAAAAGGCCGCCAAAGCCAGCAGCGCCACCGCCAGCGTATGCCGGTCGTCTGCGAACGTCAGCCGCGCCACGGGACGGCAGAACGCCAGCAGCAGCAACGCCCCCAGCGCGCCGGAATACAGGGCCACGCGGCGCAAGGTAATCACGGTACGCGCCAAGCGGTGTGAATCTCCGCTGGCCGCCGCTTCGGCAATCTGGCGTACGCCGCTGCTGTTGATGCCCAAGCCGGCCACGGTCCGCGTGAGGTCGCAAATCGCATTGTACAGGCCAAGCAACCCGATGCCCGCCGGCCCCAGCAACAAGGCCATCGCTTTGGTGCGGACCATCGTGAGACCCACGTTCACCATCGACGAACCGCCGATGAGGGCCGACGACTTCAGGATCTGTCCGTAGGAATGTTTCTTTGCCTCGCTCACGTTAACATTTCCGATGGAGACCCAGGTGTTGGCTGGAATTGCCATGTTTGAGAGGTGTTCAGAGTGCGCGCCGTATGGCTTCAACCACCTGGCTGGTTTGTTCCGGTGAAAGATGCGGCCCCATCGGCAGGCTCAAAACGTGGTCAGCCATTGTTTCCGAGATGGCAAAGGATCCGCGCGCCCACTTGCCGTCAGCATAAGCGCCGGACAGATGAGGTGGGACTGGATAATGGACCAATGTGCCAATGCCTGCCTCGCTCAATTTTTGTTGCAGCGCGCTGCGTTCAGGATGGCAGACGACGAAAAGATGCCAGACCGGTTCGGCCCACGCCGGCACGTAAGGCAGCGACAACCCGGGGCAATTGCGCAATTCCGACAGGTACCGGGCTGCGATTTCCCGGCGGCGCGCATTCCACTCATCCAGCTTTGTCAGTTTTACCTTCAAAAACGACGCCTGTAGTTCGTCGAGGCGGGAGTTGAATCCTTTGACGTCATTAAAATATTTTTTCTTTGACCCGTAAT
>JBARBA010000204.1:0-4837 GCA_049792555.1 Anaerolineales bacterium | reverse complement strand
CAAATGCTCAAGGAATCCGCCAAAGATGCGCGGGTCGACCGGCGCAATTTGAAATCCGGTGTGCAGGTGGATGGTGGTTTTTTGCATGGTGTATCCTTATTTTTCTCGCATTCGTTCACGTTCTTGTAGATTAAATGCTGCCATGGATGGCATTTTCCCAGGCGACCAGGAGCGTTTTCAATGACACCATCGCCAAGCAATTTTTTCAGGATTTCAGTAACAGCGAGACGACCAACGATACGACCAGGGTCAGCCCACCCACAACCGTCCCCAAAATGGAGGCCCATTTGTTTTGAAAAGCGGAAATCCAGCCGGCCAGCCCTGTTGCCAGGGCTAGAATAGCGGCATAGACGGCGACGATCCCCAATCCATCGATAACATACCCGGCAACGGAGTTCGCCGCCATGGATATGTGCAGAAGCGCGCAGGCAAAAGCGATACCCCACGTCAACGCATACGCAAGCAGGGCGCCAATCCCCAAAAAGGCTGAAAGCCAGGGGAATAATCGTTCTGAACGACCAGGGGTCTCAGGCCCAGCGCCGGACACCTGTTTGGCTTCCTGCTCGGCCTTTTGGAAACGTTGGAACTGTTTAAAAACCGCATAGGTCAGGTAAAGCTGGAAAAGCGCGAAGATATTCCAGGTCGTTGCCGAGCCATAAAAGAAATTGGATATACCGGCCCAGGCAATGGTGGCTGCATAGATGATAAACATCGCCGGCTCGCGGAAGTAGAATGAAGCCAACCCGACGCCGATCAATAACAATCCCCACGAAGAAAAGCCTCCGGCGGCAACCATCTGGATGACGCCCAGAACCAATAACCAGATGCTCCACGAGCGCAGTTCGCGCTGCATCAAGGCCTGCGCGCCGGAAATATTTGCAACTTTGACAGCTTCAGGGGCATTAAGGATAGGCGCCGCTTCGCTGCCGGCCAGGGATGCGAACTTATCGACCAGCATTTTCGCTTCGTCCCTGCGGCCAAAACTCAAAATGAATTTGGCGCCGTCTACAGTCAGCACGTCCACAATGCGACTTTTGGGGGCGCGGAAATCGAGTCTGGCGATCTGCGAAAACGGAACCGACAATTCAACATGCCGGGGACGTCTCAGCAAGTAATCGGCGTTCAGCGTCACCTGCTTTGTGAAAAAGTTGAAGCTGACCTGGATGGTCAACGGCAATGTCGCCGGGAAAATAACAGCATTTATGGCTACAACAAAACCTAAAAGGATGACCGATTTTCCACCCAGGAGAATGATGAATAGACCCAGCAGGGTAAATAGCCCGCTCCATATGAGTATGCTCAACCACGCCGGGTTGGAGGGAACGATGACGTATTCCGGGTTAAGCTTGTCTTGAATTTTTGCGTTGTCGATTTTATAGGTTGACGGACGATTTTGAACCATGGTGTGGCCTCCCGCGTTACAGAATTTTTATTGGATTAATGTCCCTTGTTGCCAGTATAGCATAAGATGTAACGGCTCTCTGGTGGTTTACGCTACGTAACACGAAGGAAGAAACTCTTAAGGTTTTCCTTTGCGCCCCCTTGAGTCCTTTGTGGTTAATTTTCCGGCTTATCCGGGTCAGGTGGTTAAGTTCTCCATTCACTCCCCGGCTCGCCGATATTCAAAATACTTCTTAAGTCCCAGCGCGTGTTTCTCCAATAAATTCCAGGTGAGCAAAGCGCCCAGGACGATCAGGCCAAAGCTCAAAACGACGAAAACGACCCAGGCAAAATCGTTTTTAAATTGCAGCACTTTCATGGCCCTCAACAGGAGCAACGCAACCGGAACATGGATGATGTACATGGCATAGCTGTACTTGCCAAAGAACGTCAAGACCGGGTTGCGGAAAAATGTGCGCAGGATTCCCCCTGCCGGGCCGGTGGTGACCAGCACCACCAGCGCGCCGCCGCCCAATGCCAGCAACGTATAGCCTCCCATATCGATGCCGGGGTTGGTCGAAAGCGCGAAAACGTTGCTGTTGACAAGCACAATCCCAACCATCCCGGCCAGGGCACCGATCAAAACCGGCCAGGCGAAACGCGAAAAGACCTGTTTCCAGCGTTCAGACTCGGCGAAGACAATGGCAATCAAGGCCCCAATGCACAGCCCGTCGAAGCGGGTGACTGTGCTGTAGTATAGAAAATATTCCAGGGAGGGCCAGGCGCTGGAAAATTGGACCAGGGCCACCCGCGCTAGAAACGTAAAAATAACGACCGCGACACTCAAAATGAATAGTTTGCGGCGATTCAAGAAATAGACCACGCTGGGCCACAATATATAAAATTGTTCCTCGATGGCAAGCGACCAGGCCGGGCCAAACAGCGGAGGCACTACCGTATGAAAGCTGGCTGAAAATTTGGGAATGTAAATCCAGTTCTGCAAATAGAACAGGAAGAAAGGCTGGCTGGCGCGGACCGCCGCCGGGTCCAGGTCGGGGCTGTAGAACGGGAGGATCATGTAGACGATGACGACAGCCAGGTAGTAAAGCGGGAAAATTCTCAGGATCCGGCGCGCATAAAAATTTCGGAAGTAGTGAGGGTCGTTGCGCGTCCTCAACAAAATGGATGTAATCAGGAAGCCTGACAGGACAAAGAACAGGTCGACGCCGGCCCACCCCATGCTGACCGCCTGGACAAGCCATTCCCTAAACGGCGTATTTTTGGGCAGGTACATGGAAAATAGCATCAGGTGATAGACCATGACCATCAAAATAGCCAGTCCGCGCACGCCATCCAGTTCTGGAGTTCGATCTGCTCGTTCGGTTTGAGACATAGGATGCCCATTTTACTGTATAAATTGAATCAACACAGCCTCGAAATCTGGCTGAACCGGAATAGTTTAGCTTGACAAATTATAAATCCGGTTGTATAGTTAAGCATACTTAATTAAAAAGAAGGTTGAACCTATGTCACCACCCGTTGACCCGTTGACCATCACGCTCCAGGAATGGATAGGGGTTTTCATGCACCACTCCATGCGCAACTTCATCCGTTATTCAAAAGAGAACAGCCTTTCCATGTCGCAGATCGGCGCCCTGTTCCAGATCAACCACGGCAAGAGCAACGTGTCAGACCTCGGCGATGGGCTGGGGATTACCAACGCAGCCGCCAGTCAGATGCTGGAGCGCCTGGTCCAGCAGGAATTAATCCTGCGTTCCGAAGACCCGCAGGACCGGCGAGTCAAGCACCTTGTCCTGACCGACAAGGGTTGTCAAATCATGCGGGAAAGCCTCCAGGCCCGCCAGGGCTGGCTGGCAGATTTGGTCGCCATCCTGTCTTCGGATGAAAAAGAACAGGTTGCGGCGGCAATCAAAGTTTTGATCGAAAAAACCAACCAACTCGATCAACACCCCCAATCAGAACGGTAGCCAACAAGGAGTCTCTCTCACCATGCTACGTCTAGCCAAATATTTAAAACCTTACCTTCTCCTGGTCGTGATTGCAATCGCCCTGCTATTTGTGCAGGCGAACGCCGACCTGGCCCTGCCCGACTACATGTCGGATATCGTCAACTATGGCATCCAGCAGGGCGGCGTGAAAGACGCCACACCCATGGCCATCCGCCAGAGTGAAATGAACCACCTGGCGCTCTTTATGAGCGACGGGGACAAAACCCTGGTGCTCGGCGATTACATCCTGGTGGATAAAACTTCGCCCGACTATGGGCAGTACGTCAAGGATTATCCCGTCCTGGCGAACGAGCCGATTTACGTGCTCAAGCCCATCGATCCGGCGGAAATCAGCAAACTGAATCCGATCATGGGCAAAGCCATCCTGGTTGTAACTTCCATCCAGCAAATGGTGGCCGACCCATCCAAAGCGGCAACCATGGGACAAGGCTTCAGCGACCTGTCCAAGATTCCACCGGGGAAGGACGTTTTTGCCGTGATGAGCCAACTTTCCCCGGCAATACTTGCCAAAATCACCAACACCATCAACCAAAAATTCGCCATCCTGGGCGATAGTATGATCGTCCAGATGGCCGTCGGGCCGGTCAAGGCCGAATACGCCGCCCTCGGCATGGATACCGGCAAACTCCAGACAGACTACATCATCCACACCGGCATCCTGATGCTGCTGATGTCCCTGCTCTCCGGGGCCTGCACCATCGCGGTGGGCTTCCTCTCCGCCCGCACCGCCGCCGGCCTGGCGCGCGACTTGCGCCGGAACGTCTTCCAAAAGGTCGAGAGCTTTGCCAGCACCGAATTCGATAAATTCTCGACCGCTTCGTTGATCACCCGCTCCACCAACGACGTGACCCAGATCCAGATGGTCGTCATCATGGTGATGCGCATGGTCATCTACGCCCCGATCATCGGGGTGGGCGGCATTATCCGCGCCCTGGCCAAATCCACCTCGATGTGGTGGACCATCGCCCTGGCGGTCATCGTCCTGCTCGGCCTGATCATAACCATCTTCTCGATTGCCCTGCCCAAGTTCAAGATCATCCAGAGCCTGATCGACCGGCTCAACCTGGTGACGCGCGAGAACCTGTCGGGCATGATGGTCATCCGGGCCTTTAACATGCAGGATTTTGAAGAAAAGCGTTTCGACAAAGCCAACGTGGACGTGACCAGCGTCAACCTGTTTGTCGCCCGCGTCATGGTCACAATGATGCCGGTGATGATGATGATCATGAACGGCGTGACCGTGCTGATCATCTGGGTGGGCGCTCACCAGGTAGCCGAGTCGCACATGCAAGTGGGCGACATGATCGCCTTCATGCAGTATGCCATCCAGATCGTCTTTTCCTTCCTGATGCTCTCGATGATGTTCATAATCATCCCACGCGCAGCCGTATCGGCTGACCGTATTGCGGATGTACTGGAGACCGAAC
>JBARBA010000203.1:0-3829 GCA_049792555.1 Anaerolineales bacterium | reverse complement strand
CAGCCGGAGTGGCCGCAGCAGCCGCGCCGGTTTTGGCTTCCGCCGCCGGTTTAGCAGCAGCAGGAGCGCCGGCGGCGGCCAGGGCCGGATCGGTCTTGGCGCCCGTTGGGGCAGCCGTTTTGTCAGGCGCGGCAGCAGCCGGCGCGGGAGCCGGGGTTGCGGAAGCAGGCTCCGCCGCAGCCGGAGCGCCGCCCGGCTTGGCCGCCCCGGTGGTCGGGGATGAAGGCGCATCCGCAGCGACTGCGCCGCTCGGAGCAGCATCGGTAGCCGCCTCAACTCCCTCCATTTTGTTCCCCGTAGGCACACTCACGGGTTGAGCTTCGATCTTTGCTTCCTCTTTGGACACATCCTCGTCGGTCACTTCTTTTTTGGCTTCGGCCACCGCTTCTTCAATCGAAAGGGCTGCGCGCTGCACCGCGGGTTTGCGGGAAGCGGCTGCCCCCTGCTGCACAACATGCGTCAGTTCATGGCCCAATAGTTTGCGGCCTTCGGTCGTGCCCGGCTGGAATTCGCCGGAATTAAACGCCACGTGCGGCCCCACCGTATAGGCGCGCGCATTCAGTTCTTTGGAAGTATCGGCTGCGGCGCTGTCGGTATGGACGCGCACATTGCTTAAATCCACGCCCATGCGCGGCTCGAAAAACTCGCGCTCCGAATCGGGCAAGGGCTTGCCGCCCTGCTGCATGCCCTCGATGCGCGCCTGTGTTGCCTCGTTCACCGTGCCGCCCCCAATGCCATCCCCCGCTCGTTGAATCGGTTCGCGCTGGAGATAGCGGTTTAGAATGGCATTGCCATTGGGGTTTTTGTTTTCGTCATCATCCGGCGGCGGAGGCGCGGCCCGATCAGGCATCTTCATCACCTGTTCGGCCACCTGGTCGGCTTCGATCTCCTGCTGGTCGCCAGGTTCGCTGACGGTCAGCTTGCCCGGTTTGGCCGCTTCGGCTTTGGCTTGAATGGCGGGCGAAGCGCCGTTTTTCGCGCTTTTGCCCGTGTCCAGCCAGAGCGGCCCCATGCGCGTCCCGGACGTGGTTTCGGTCGCCGTGTCCGTCGCCAGCGATTTGGCTTGCAGCTTTTCCTCATCCTCGTCCTGCGCGCGCCGAATGACCGGGGCCGCCTTGCCCTGCCCCACCACTCCGTTACGCTGGAGCAAACGCGTCACGGCGCGGTTGCCCGCCACGCGCTGCAAACGCAGAATCGTCTCAGGCCGGGCCGACTGGAGGTTCCCCAGCGTCACCGCCACGTCCTGCGACGAAACGGATTCCATTCCCTCGCTAACGGGCGCTACGGGTTTGACATCCGGCGCGTTCTTTTTGGGCTGTTCGGTCTTGGTAAGAGATGGAGGAGTTGTCATAAGGCTACCCTGCGATTAGATCAAGGCGTCGAACGGTTGCTTCGACATGGGTGGGAAAAAGATGTTAATCCAGTATCATCTCAATAATCGGTGGTTGAGTAAGCGGCGTTTCCCATCCGCTGTACCCTGGCACCGCCCGCCAGGGCAGGTGTCGAAACCACCTTATAACAACAATTCATCTAAATATTGAGATAATACTTAATCCACGAGCCACAGCAAGAAGATGAGTTTTCAAAGACGGCCGCTGTATGGCATTCTTTGGAGAACGGCTTTGCACAGATCCGTAGGTCACGAAAACGCAGTAAAGACTTTTCTCCGGGCTGCCCGCCGTCCAGAATGGGAGCGGTCATTCGGCTAAAAAGCAACTACACAGCCCCGGCAAGTCACGGGGTGGAATATGCTCCATTCCGCGTCTGGCGAAGTTCGTTCAAGGTGGAATGTTTTCCATTCCACGTCGAACAAATTTCATTCAGGATGGAATATTCCCTGTTCCATATCGAATGGATTTTCTTCAAGGTAGAATATTCTCTATTCCATCTCGAATGGACTTTCTTCAAGGTGGAATATTCTCCATTCCACATCGAACAGATTTCGTCCGCGTTTTTATTTCGAAGTGTTCCAACGTCAACTTTGTTTGGCGTTTTCGTGATCTACTGGTTGTGAATATACTCTCAAAAACATGGATATGCAAGCGGGAAGTTCTTGACGAAAAATTTCCATCCTGTAACAAGCCAGGATGACGCCTGGAACTGCCTAACGGCTACTTCTTAAATAACTTATTGAACAATGCCCGCAAAATCACAAAAAACAGCACCGCAACACCAACCCACTGCAAGAACGGTATTAAAGCCGCAATCCAGGCAGGCGCCGGTTGGCTCTGCCCGACGTTCCAGGCAATGAACATGACGACCGCCGCCGTGACTATGGCAATGGTGTATTGCAGCCAGACAGGTAGCTTGTGCAGATCAATCTTTTTGCGACTCATACTTGACCAAATCTACAGGATAAAAAATGTTTTCTACAAAAGTATGATCATCGATCTTAAGCTTTTTCACAAATGCGGCAAGTTCAAAACACCAATAACCAAAGAAGCCTGCATCTTTTCCCAAATGTGAGTCGTGCCAGTATGCTTTTTTCATTCCCTTATAGTAGGTTTTTAAAAACTGCATGATTAAACTGGCTTGTTCATCACCAGTGCTATCCAATGCGTCAAAGAGAAACTGGTAAGGTTTGGGATACATCAATGTTGATATTTGCGGCCCACCTGAAATGCGTAACGCCACCAGTCGCTCATATAAAGCATCACGGCCTCTGTTGCCTAATTCAGCTAATAGATCATTAAATATTTTATCTTCAACATCCAACAATATGGCGAGCGATACAAGCCATATTCCATAAATATAGGCATCGAACTCAGCAAAATTATGTGGAGAATAACCGGGTTCTGCCTGATAAGCTGAAAGCGCAGACACAATCGCCGGAAAATCATCACGGATGACTGAAACAGTCTCACCTTGAGAATATCTCAGTATTAATTGCTCAACTTGGCGACGAAAAACCGTATGTCGAAGCCGTCTCCTGTGTTCAGGGGTTGTATTATTGTTGGCAATAGTTTCCTTAAACTTTAAAAGCATATCATCGTTATACATAACTTGTTCGTCAAAATATGCTTGTTCTTTGAAAGTTTCTCGTTTTATAATGATGTGATTGTCCAACATTTGCGCATCCTTTTCTCTCAATGCTGTTCAAAAAAAATCTTACCATGTAATCTTTTTCTGTGTGACATTTCCTTGTGGATCTACGCGCAGTTCCCACCGCTCGTAACCCTCATTGCGAATCAGGTCTGCCTTTGTTTTGCCAACAACCTGATCCAA
Organism: Anaerolineales bacterium; assembly: GCA_049792555.1. GTDB lineage: Bacteria > Chloroflexota > Anaerolineae > Anaerolineales > Villigracilaceae > UBA5195. Next base: position 604 of record JBARBA010000203.1, on the reverse strand, counting down.
ATTTCCATCTACCCAGCCTTCAGTCATTTGGTCGCCAAATTTAGACGTACCGTAGCCTGGTTGACCATTGGGATCACTAACATATTTAGCCTCACCAATTACCCACTTGGGTGGAGGTGGATAATTGGTTTTTTCATACACACCATCAATACCCTGAGGTCTTGATGAGCCGCCTTCGGGTGCCGGCTCTTTGGATGTGCCTATTTTTTTGAACTCGTTATCCTTCTCCATAAACTCATGTGCTTTTTGTTCACCAAAATCGCCTTTTTGCTGATTTGTCCTTGGTTTACCATCAACCAATGGTTCAGCCTCCATTTCCGGTACATCTTTGAAACTGCCAGCTTCTGGATCGTAGAAGCGCTGTTCGAGTTCAGAGCCTCCTGCCACAGGATTACGCTTATAAACAGGTTCACCATTCACGTCAGCCCAATGATAGCCTTCCTCTGCCGCAGGGTAACCACGGTCTTCGGCCAGTTTGGCTCCCTTGCTTTGCGGAACTTTGGTTTCAGGCGTGACTTCGGTTGGCTCTCCAATGTCACCCACTTTGGTCTCAGAAGTGCCTCCACTTGGCTCTCCAATATCACCCACATTAGTCTCAGAGGTA
>JBARBA010000202.1:0-4843 GCA_049792555.1 Anaerolineales bacterium | reverse complement strand
CTCATGGAGTCTGATCTGAAAATAACGTAGGGCGGAATTAATTCCGCCTTACAGCCCGCCCTTCCACTTCATCCTTTGGGGCGAGCGCCGCTCATAGTGTCTGATCTGAAAATAGATTTTTATGCTTGGTGGTGAAAATGTGTTTTCATGGAGACTTCTCAATATTTTGGGGAAGTTGTTGTTACAGGGGGATTTCGGCACGGCAGCGGTAGCACCGCCGCCTACCCCTTCGACAAGCTCAATCACCAGATCAGGACACCGCTCGTCCACCAATGGTTGAAAAGTTGCCGAAAATCCTAATAAAATCCTTAAGTCTTTCTCATATTTCCCGGACTATTTTGTTGTACTATATTCACAGTAACCGCTTTCATTCAACCAGAAGGAGGTGCTCATCGAAAAGACCATCGAAGAACGACGTGGAGGAAAGACTGGGTGAACAACCCTGGCGCAGAGTGCTTGCTCGTTCGGTTGAGCATGTCGAAACCTGACACCGGATGTCCTCCAAGACAATAGGAAGGCTTCCCCGCTCTTTCTTCCGTAATAAATCAAGTCCAAGTTGGCGGATGGGTGACACCCATCCGCCTTTTTTATTGCCTGCAACGCATACGCCTATGCCCGCCATTTTTCCACCCAGGCGGCATCCATGCGCTCGAGACGGTTTTTCTTGAGATTCTCTTGCATCACCCGGCGGATGATGGGATCACTGTTCACAAGCCACTTTTCCATCAGAAGCTTGCCTTGAATGGGCGCAGCGGCGACAACGACGCTCCAGCAGTAGCTCAAGCCCTTTTGCAAGACTTTGAATTCTTCGGTCTTTGCGTCGGCGCTGTTTTGCATGGAGACGGTAATTGTATCGAGAATACGGAGCGCTTCGACTGCATCTTTTTCATTATGCAGCAAGGCCGGTTCGGCCAGCGCTGCGGCTGCGGCGCGTTTTTCCAGCCAATTGCCGCTGCTCCAGGCGTCCATTTCCTGCAAAAGCAGAGCCATATCGTTTTTGCCGAGGCGCTGCAAGGCCATGGCCACGCCCTCGCGCATGCGCCAGCGCGGGTCAGACGCATAGCCGCGCAGCCGGGGGAACAGGGTGCGGTCCCCAGTCGCCAGCAGGCGGCCCAACCCAACGACGCCGCAAAAGGCCAGGAACTCCTGCGGGGAATTCGTCGGGGCGGTTGTGGGGGTATGGGCCAGCAAGCGCTCAAAGAGTTCGCGGTCGCCTTCATCGGCCACGACCTGGGCCAGTTCGAGGTTTCCGCGCGGGCCGGGCAGCCCGGATTCTTGCAGGAGGTAAGGCTCCCAATCTACGAGCGTTTTCAACGTTTGACGGTAGCTTTCAGTTTTGTTCATGCGCTTTATTCCCGTGTTTAACAGATATGCCAATTCTTTTTAATGTAGCCCCGCCCGATCTATTGTATATTGAACTTAAGTTATCGCTTCCACGTCATTGCTTCCACTCAACCAGAAGGAGGTACGCATCGAACAGATTACGACCCACAAATGGAGAATAGAGTCTGGGTGAAACCATCCTGACGCAGGGCGCAGCTCTTGCGGCAGCCGTCTCCTGAGACGATAAAAAGACTTTCCCGCTCTTGCTCCCACACAATGTTTGCTCGCTGGCGGATGGGTAAATCCATCCGCTTTTTTATTTAATAGATCATTTGGGCCAGGCGCGCTCGTAGGCGGCCAGGATCGTATCCCACGCGCGGTTCATCTCATCGTCGATGGTCATGCGCGCCGGGTCGGCTTCGTGCCAGGCGATGGCGCGGCGCACGCCCTCGGCCCAGGGCACTTCACATTTGAAATCGGGGACGAAGCGCTTGATTTTGCTGTTGTCGTAGACTGCACTGTGGCTTTTATCGCCGAGCAGGCTGCCCACTTCTCCCGGACTGTAAGCCGCGATCAAATCCGAGGCAATGTGGACGATGTCCATGTCGAGGCTGAGAGCTTTGCCCACTTCGGCGAAAATCTGGTTCCAGGAGAGCACCTCGTCGGACGTGATGTGGAAGGCCTCCCCGATGGCGGCTTTCTGTCCGAGCAGGCCCACCAGCCCTTTGGCGAAGTCGCCGTTCCAGGTGACGGTCCAGAGCGACGTGCCATCGCCGGGGATGATGATTTTCTTGCCCTTGCGGATGCGGTCGATGACGGTGTACGGGTATCCCCAGCTTGCGCCGGCCAACGGAATTTGCGACGGCCCATACGTCAGCGATGGGCGGATGATGGTGGCGGGGAAACCATGTTCGCGGTAGGCCTGCATCAGGCGCTGCTCGGCGGCAATCTTGTTACGCGAGTAGTCCCAGAAGGGGTTTTCGAGCGGGGTTTCTTCGGTGACAATGTAGTGCGCCGGGGGTTTCTGGTAGGCGCTGGCCGAACTGATGAAGACGAACTGCTCCGTCAGGCCGCTGAAGAGCCGGATATTGTGTTCGATGTGTTCGGGGGTATAGGCCACCCAGTTCACCACGGCGTCGAAGTGCTCTTCATGCAAGAGGCCGGCAATGCGCGCGGGGTCGCCATAGATGTCGCCAACGAGATGGCGCGCGCCCTCAGGGATGGGAAACTTCGTCGAAACGGAACGGTTCAGGAGGGTCAGTTCCATTCCACGTTTGACGATGAGTTCAGAACAAGCCGAACTGATGATGCCGGTGCCGCCGATCATTAAGATTTTCATTTTGGTCTCCTATTTTTGGGCAAGGACCACGTACATTTCATCGGGCCGGGTGGTGGCTTCGCCGGTCAGCGATGGGTAGAAGCTGACGTGTTGGAAGCCGATCTGTGTGAGCATGGTTTGGTATTGCTCGTCGGTGTAAGCACGGGTGCTGTAGGCGTAGCGCGTGACCCGGGCAGTGGCGGCGTCGACGATCAGGAAACGCTCGGTGGCAGTGGCGCTGTCTTCGTCCCAGAAGCTTTCCATCAGGCACAGGTGCGGCGTGGGGTGGAACAGCCCGCTTTTGGCCGAGTACCAAACGGAGGGCTGGTTGCCGCGCTGGTCGACCGATTCAACGGTGGAGACTTCGAGCAGCAGTTGCCCGCCCGGCTTAAGCGCATTGTAAGACTTTTTCAGGATGCTTTCGGCGTCTGGCGCGCGGAAGACGTCGAACTCGCCGAAGATGAGCATGACCAAGTCGTAGCCTTCGCCATAATCGGCGGTGCGGATGTCGTGCAGGTGGTAGGCGCAGCCTTCGGGGGCGTGCGCGGTGGCGTATTCGATGGAGGCGGGCGAGAAGTCGATGCCGGTGCAGGTGTGGCCCAGTTTGGCGAGGCGGCTGGCGTACAGGCCGGGGCCGCAGCCCAGGTCGAGGATGCGGGAGGGTTGGCCGCCCAGCAGGTGGTTGTGGATCCACTGGACGTGCTTGCGGATTGTGACGGTGCGGCGGCTGGCGGCGTCGTGCTGCTGGGTGAGATGCTCCTTGAGCATGCGCTTGCTGAACTCCGGGTCGTTCCAGGGGATTTTTTCGCCTTCGGCCCAGGGTTCGAGTTCCATGTTGCGGTTAACGATGTCAGTCAGGTTCATGGTGTTTTCCTTTTAGGCAGTTATGGGCTTATAGATGCTGTCACGTCTAGCATATGGCACACCATTTTCCCAACGTATTCTGCCCGCTGGAATTCCTAATTGTTCACATAGTATTTTTAAAGATGGTTCATAAACTTCGTCAAAATCCACTCCGACGATAACTGCTTTTATGGCATTCTCAATCGAAACAAATATTTCTGAAGTATCTTGACTCTGGATTAGCCACCTAAATTCGCGTTCAGATTTCCAGTCTGGTGACTTATAAAGAAAATTTTCATCATAATTTTTAATCATAGATGACCTTATTTCATCAATTTTTTTGTGTGTACTACCTTCTGATGGAATCACTTTAATCCAGCTAGTGGACTTCTCGTAATCATATCTCACAAATCCGTGAAATATCTCAGTTTGTTTATCCTTAAGTTCATTTCGTATGTTTTCGTCAAGCTTTTTACCATCGAATACAATACACACACCCGAATGATTTCCTGCATAATGCGCCCACATGCTTGGACGGGCTACACCATATTGTGAATGCTCAATTTCCTGTTTGGGATTATCTTTTATAAATTCCGAAGACGGATTGTTATGGCAACACGTACAAAATATTTTCCATTCTTTTAAAATGGTTTGTTCTTCTTCATTACAGGGCCCGGCCTCGCTAGAAAAAAATTCACGGTTGAAATAAACCAACCACCGTTGTTTGCTTTCTTTGGGGTCATTTGTAGAAGTTATGTTCCCCAAACGGATATTTTTATTTTTCAGGATTTTCTCTAAAGCTTTTTCTTTTGATGTATAGTGACAAACTTCTGTGGGTATAGATATAACCTCGTCAAGTTGTTCAAAGTGTTCAATTGGCAAATCAACATAATCTTGTGGCCAGGAGAATTTTTGTATCATTTCAGAATAGTCCATGATATTGATCCTTGTTTTGATTTTTGATTCAAGCAGCTATTACCTACACAACCCCAGGGAGTTTATGTTAATGCTTTTTTCATGCGTTCCAGCGCTTCTTCGAGGGTGCTGCGCGCGCAGCCGAAGTTCAGGCGCACGAAGTTTTCGCCGCCGCTGCCGAAGGGGACGCCATCGTTGAGCGCCACTTTGGCTTGTTGCAGGAAAAACCCGTAGGGCGAGAAATCTTCGGGGATGCGGCCATTCTTTACCAGTTCGTTGCAGTCCAGCCAGAGCAAGTAGGTGGCATCTGGGGCGGTGGTGCGGATGCCGGGCAACTCGTTTTCAATGTACTGCACGGCAAAGTCGCGGTTGGCGCCCAGGTAGGCGAGCAATTCGGCCAGCCAGTCGTCGCACGCGCCGGAGTAGGCGGCCTGTGAGGCGATT
>JBARBA010000201.1:0-12335 GCA_049792555.1 Anaerolineales bacterium | reverse complement strand
GGAGCCGGTGGAGAAAGCGTCCGACAGGTCGAAGAAGCCGAACTCGCTGCTGGTAAAGAGCACCATCGCTTCGGCCAGTTTACTCAGGTGCAGGCCGGTCATTGTAGCAGTAAAGAGAAATTCGGCGGCGAAATCGCGGTCAGAGACGGCGTCCAGGCTGTTGGGCGAGGGCGCGTCGAAACCGAGCGCTTCGGTCAGCGCGGCGCGGTCCACCGGGAAAGCCGTCCCGGCCAGTGCGCCGCAGCCGAGCGGCAGGATGGCCACGCGCTTGCGCAAGTCGACCAGGCGCTCGCGGTCGCGTTGCAGCGGCCAGAAGTGCGAGAGCCACCAGTGCGAAAGCAAAATCGGCTGGGCGCGCTGCAAGTGCGTGTACCCTGGCATTAACACGTCTTTGTCCGTTTCGGCGCGGGCGATGAACGTGGCTTGCAACCCGGCGATGGCGGCGTCCAGAGCGGGCAGCGCTTCCAGCATCCACAGGCGGAAGTCGGTGGCGACCTGGTCGTTGCGGCTGCGCCCGGTGTGCAGCTTGCCAGCCAGCGGGCCGATCAACTCTCCCAGGCGGCGCTCGCTGGCGGTGTGGATGTCCTCGTCAGCCTCGGCAAAGGCGAAGGCTCCGCTCCCGAATTCCGCGCCCACAGCTCGAAGTCCGGCAATGATGCTTTTGGATTCGTCTTCGGTCAGGATCCCGGCTTGGGCAATGGCCGCGGCCCAGGCAATCGAGCCGTCCACGTCCTGTTTTGCCAGGCGTTTATCGAACGGCAGGGATGCGTTCAGCACCCAGGCTGCCGGGTCGAGTTTGCCGCTAAAGCGTCCGCCCCATAAGGTCATAGTCTTCTAGTCTCCTGATCTTCTGGTTGGGTGGTGGTCGGGCATGATTTCCAGGCCCAGGACGTAATCCTCGTAGCCCATGGCGCGCCAGAACGCGAGCGCAGGCAGGTTGTTGACCAACACTGAAACGCTCCAGCGCTTGGTTTTCGGCCAAAGATTTTCAAATAGATGTTGTATTGCGCAGCGACCAATGCCTTCGCGCCGCCGGTGGCGGACGACGAAGAATTGTCGCAAATAGATTTCATCTTCCGTTTCGCGGAACAGCACGTATGCCACCGCTTCGTTTTTGTCGCTAAAGATGATTGCCCGATATTCGCCCGAACTCAGCCACGCGCTCATGCGCTGCTCCAGTTCGGCGACGGTCATCGGGTTGCGATGGCCCTCATCCTGGATGAGTTGGTGGTTCCACTCGGCCAGCATCGGGCAATCATCGGTGGTTGCAACGCGGCATTTCACGACGCGGTTTCCTACTCTCTAATCTCGCTTAAATCTCGAATAATCGGGTTTGGGCATTTCAAGCCCAGAAATCGGCAGGCCGTTCATGGCGCGGACTTTGAGCGAAAGCCCGAACAGGCGAATAAAGCCCTCAGCGTCGCTCTGGTCGTAGACGTTTTCCTGGCCGAAGGTGGCGAAGTCTTCGCGGTACAGGCTGAAGGGGCTGGTGCGTCCGGCGGTGATGACGTTGCCCTTGTAGAGCTTGAGGCGCACCTTGCCGGTGACAGGGCCTTGCGTGTTGTTGATGAAGGCATCCATCGCTTCGCGCAACGGGGTGAACCACAGGCCATCGTAGACCAGTTCGGCATACTTGATCGCCATCGTGCTCTTGAAGTTCATCGTTTGGCGGTCGAGCACCAGCGATTCGAGGTCCTGGTGGGCGGCCATCAGGATGGTGCCGCCGGGCGTCTCGTAAACGCCGTGCGACTTCATGCCGACCAGCCGGTTTTCGACCAGGTCCACGCGACCAATGCCGTGCGTGCCGCCGATGGTGTTCAGATAGGCGATCAGCGTGGCGGGGGACATTTTTTCGCCGTTGACGGCCACCGGTGTGCCCGATTCGAAATCGATTTCCACGTAGCCCGGTTCGTCGGGGGCGTTTTCGGGAGAGGCGCTGATCTGGAACATGGGTTCTTCGGGTTCGTTCCAGGGGTCTTCAAGCAGGCCGCCTTCGTGTGAGATGTGCCACAGGTTGGCGTCGCGGCTGTAGATCGATTTTTTGGTGGCGGTGACGGGGATGTTGCGGGCGTTGGCGTAGGCGATGGCGTCTTCGCGTGAGCGGATGTCCCATTCGCGCCAGGGGGCGATGGTCTTCAGGCGCGGGTCGAGGGCCATGGTGGTCAGTTCGAAGCGCACTTGGTCGTTGCCCTTGCCGGTGGCGCCGTGCGAGACGGCCTGCGCGTTGAACTGGTGAGCCACGTCCACCATGTGTTTGGCAATCAGCGGGCGGGCGACGGATGTTCCCAGCAGGTATTTGTGCTCATAGACTGCCCCGCTGCGCATCAGGGGGAAGAGATAGTCGGATGCGAATTCTTCCTTCAAATCGCGGATGATCAACTGGCTGGCGCCGCTGGCTTTGGCCTTGGCTTCCAGCCCGCTCAAGTCTTCGCCCTGGCCGACGTCGGCGCAAAAGCAGATCACTTCGCAGCCATAATTTTCTTTCAGCCACGGCACGATGACAGATGTATCCAGCCCGCCGGAATAGGCGAGCACCACTTTGTTGACGGACGTTCTCGATTTTTTTTTCATGGTAACAGTCTCCTGGTGATAATGATAATAAAAATGGCCCTCCAGGAAGGAGGGCCATTTGTTTGACTGCGCGATATGCTTAGGACATCATTCCTTTCGTCCATTATCCAAGTCAAGAGCATCCCATCCTTCTTAAGAAGCGGGTTCCAGACGACGAGGACGACGGACAAACTTTGAAAGCGTAACCATAGTGGCCGAAATTATACCAACGGTCATCCATATGTCAATGGAAAACAGGAATTTCATTATGGCTTTCTCAAAGTCGAAGACCTTTGACGCGAATTACCTGCCTGGTTTTGACAGCCATCCCATTATCGCTTATATTTGGATTACTCTTGTCTCAATAGGAGGCTGTATGGGCCTTGTCTTCGATACGCTTCACCCCGATATTTATCATGGTCACGGCAAAAAAGCGCCGTTTTTTGAAGGTTGGTACTTTAAACTGGTCAGCGCAGACCAGCAACAGCGTTATGCCATTATTCCGGGCGTCGTTTTGAGTGGGGAGCCGCATGCGTTTTTGCAGGTGTTGAACGGCGTGAGCGGCAAGTCGGTCTATTTTGAATTTCCGCTCGACGTTTTTAAGGCGGAGCGCGAACGGTTTGATATCCAAATTGGACGCAACCGCTTTTCGGCGCAATCCATTGCGCTCGATGTGAACATGGATGCCGGTGTGGTCAAAGGCGAATTGGCGTTTGATGGGCCGCATCCGTGGCCGGTGACCTGGGCTTCACCGGGCATTATGGGTTGGTATGCCTGGGTTCCTTTCATGGAGTGTTACCACGGCATTGTGAGTTTCGACCATGCCATTTCGGGGGAGTTAACGATCGACGGTCATCTGATTGATTTTAGCGGCGGACGCGGGTATATCGAGAAGGATTGGGGACAGTCGTTCCCTGAAGCTTATATCTGGTTCCAGGCGAACCATTTTGACGCCCCCGCGGCCTGCATCACCGCTTCGGTGGCGCTGATCCCATCTTTGGGGACGGTCTTCCCGGGCTTTATCGTGGGCCTGTGGCTGGATGGCAGGCTGTATCGTTTCGCCACCTATACCGGCGCGAAACTCGAAAAACTGACAGTGAGCGACACCCAGGTGTTTTGGGCGCTTTCTGACAGGAACCATCGCCTTGAGATGCGCGCTCACCGCGCTGAAGGCGGGCTGCTCAAAGTCCCCACCAAACTGGATATGGGGAAGCGCGTGGACGAAAGCCTGAAATCCAGCGTGGACGTGCGCCTGACGACGCGCTCCGGTCGGGTGCTTTTCGAGTCCACGGGGCGTCATGCAGGGTTGGAAGTCTTCAACCACGAGAAGTTGTTGAAAATGGTGAAATGATTTTCAGCGATGGGAAATTCATTGACCATCCCCCATTTCCACGCTACAATCTGCCCACTATGTTTGAGAGTCTCACCAACCGACTGAACCAGGTCTTTGAAGGATTGCGCCGCCATGGGAAGTTATCCGAGGCGGACGTGGATGCTGCCATGCGCGAAGTGCGCCTGGCGCTGCTCGAAGCCGACGTCCACTACAGCGTGGTGAAAAGCTTCGTGGCGCGGGTGCGCGAGCGCTCCATCGGCGCGGAAGTGTCGAAGGCGCTCAGTCCCGGCCAGCAGGTGGTCAAGATCGTCCACGAGGAATTACTCACCACGCTGGGCGAAGCGGCCCCGCTCGATTTTAGCGGCCCCAAGCCGCGCGTCTTGATGCTGGTCGGCCTGCAAGGCTCCGGCAAGACGACGGCGGCGGGCAAACTCGCCAAATTGCTGCGTTCGCGCGGCGAGCGTGTCATGCTCGTGGCGGGCGACCCCTACCGCCCGGCGGCCGTCCAGCAATTGCAGCAACTCGGCGAGCGCGTGGACGTGCCGGTGATTGCCGACCTGAAGAAGAAGCCGCCGGAACTGGCGGCCTATGCGCTCGACCAGGCCCAAAAGGGCGGTTATAGCGTGATGATCGTCGATACGGCCGGTCGCTCCCAGTTGGACGATACGCTGATGACCGAATTGAAAGCCATCGCCAGGAAAGTTTCCCCCATCGAAATACTGCTGGTGGTGGATGCGATGATCGGTCAGGAAGCGCTGCACGTGGCCGAAGGTTTCCGCGATTCGGTCTCGTTGACCGGGCTGATCCTTTCGAAGATGGACGGCGACGCGCGCGGCGGGGCGGCGATCTCGATCCGCTCGGTGACGGGCGTGCCGATCAAGTTCCTGGGCACCGGCGAAAAGCTGGACGCGCTCGAAACGTACGACCCGGGGCGGCTGGCTTCGCGCATTTTGGGCATGGGCGATATGATCGGCCTGATCGAAAAGGCCGAAGCCGCATATGATGAAAAAACCGCCCGCCAGCAGGTTGAAAAACTGTCCAAAGGCAGTTTCGATTTGCAGGATTTCCTGGACCAGATGGGCCAGATGCGCAAAATGGGTCCGTTCAGCCAAATCCTTGAGATGCTGCCCGGTCAGTTGGGACAGGCTGCCAAGTCGCTTAACCCGAGCGACGTGGAAGACAACTTCAGGCAAATGGAGGCCATTATCAACTCGATGACCTTTGGCGAACGCCGCGACCCCGATGTGCTCAACGCCTCGCGCCGTCGCCGCATTGCCGCAGGCTCAGGAACGGAAGTGCAGGACGTTAATCGTCTGATCAAGCAATTCCGTGAAATGCAAAAAATGATGAAGACCCTGCAAAAGACCGGCCTCAAGGGCCTGCCAAAGATGTTTGGATAATTCCAGCAATGAGAGAATAGAGAGCAGAGAGCAGGCCCAAAGCGCCATCTTTGCTCTTTTCTAATCTCTATTTCTCTGTTACTACTCAGCCTGTCATTGCGAGGAGCCGTTTCCCAGGCGACGAAGCAATCTCGTGTGTTCATTCAAACAATTGTTTGCAGGTTAGACGGGATTGCTTCGGGCTGACGCCCTCGCAATGACAGATTTATTGAGGTGGCTGAGTAGTAACATTTCTATACTCTCTAATTTGGAGGTACATAATGAACAAAACTTATTCGCTCGACGGTATTCAAACCATTCTTGCTTATCCATTTAAGGCTGCGGGCTGGCAATCCAAGTTTGCCATTGGGACGGCGCTGTTCTTTGCCAACTATATCATCCCCATTGTGCCGAGCGTTTTTATCATGGGCTATTTTGCCAAAATCATGCGGGCTGTGATTGTGGATGGGGCCGAACCGGCCCTGCCGGAATGGGATGACTGGGGAAACCTCTTCAAGCGCGGCTTTAAGGTCTTTTGCGCAGTCACCATCTATCTACTTCCCTCTATCGTATTGATGGTTGGCGGCTATATCGTGATGGAAGTTCCGGTTTTCTTGCTAAGTTTTTCATCACATAGCGATTACGGAAATTCCGGCAGCTTTGTGGGCATCCTCGTATTGGGAATGATCGTTGGCATGATGATGGTTTTTGTTGGCATGTTGCTGTATATGCCCCTGGCATTGATGCTCCCGCCTGCCATCGCACATCTTGTGGCGAAAGATTCGTTTGTTGCCGCGTTTCGCATCAGGGAGTGGTGGGCCATCCTGCGCGCAAACTTCTGGGGGTTTTTTGCGGCGGTGGCCGTTATTCTCGGGGTCTACCTGATCCTCATCATGGCTGTTTATATCTTTTATTTCACGATCATTTTATGTTTCCTGATGCCGATTGGGCTGGGTATCATCGTCATGTACCTGTCGGTCGTTGCAGCGCCTATCCTTGGCGAAGCCTATCGAAAAGGTGTGCAAAACCTGGCGGCAGTCGCCCGGGCTTAACCTGTCCCGCATTAAGTTGTACCCAAACGCCATCTCGCATGAGGTGGCGTTCTCATTTCGACTTATAATAACCCGATGAGCACAGACTGGGAAAATCAATTAATCCTGACGCGCTTCCAGGTGGATATGCGTCTGCCTGGCGACGAGGAAGCCTACCGGGCTTGGGACAACCAGACCCACCAGGCTGTCTGCTTGCGCTTGCTGCCTGAAACCGACGACGAATCGCGCCGCTTGTCCCCGGTGGAGGGGGAGACGCGCACCCGTGACCTGGAACGGGTTGCGCACCCCGGCATTTTGCCCTACCTGGGGCTTTTTGAGTTTTCGGGACAGCGCTTTTGGGTGGAAGGTTACATAGACGGCCCGACGCTGCGTTATGTGCTCAATACTGCATCCGAACGACAGCCCTTGCCTTTGAATGAGGCGCTCACGTATATCAAGAGTTTATCGTCCGAACTGGCGGCGCTGCATGAGATGGGATGGGTACACGGCAGTCTGCGTCCTGAAAGCGTGCGCCTGGGACGCGACGGCAGCATCCACCTTTCGGGCCTTTTTGCTGCGCGCCGCCTGGGAGAACTCCCTGCCGCTGCCGATGTCTCTGCCCTGGCAGCCATTCTGTACGAGATGCTGGCCGGGCGACTGCCCGACGAGACCCCGCTGCCCGATCTGCGCAAACTCAACCCCGATGCGCCCGAGTTCCTGGCGCGCACCCTGCCGCGCGCCCTGGATGAGAACGCCGACAACCGCATCTCAGACCCGAACGAGTTTTTCCTGACGGTCTGCCTGGCCAGCCGCGTCGAAGCCGCCAGGCTCCCCGACCGCATACCCTCCCCGCAGGGACACGGTGGACGCGATGTTAGCAGCGAATCGCGCTCGGCGGCCCTGCTCGAAACCTGGAACTATCTTCCGCCGATCACGCCGCCCCCGGCAGCGACCAAAACCCTCGAGCGGGACAAGCGTCGCCGCTCCCCGGTCTGGTACTGGCTGGTCGCAGCGGGAGTCGTGCTCGGGGCGGGGTTGTTGGCCGGGTACTTTTTCACAGCGCAGACTCAACTACCGGAGCAAGTCCTGCCTACGCTTGTGCCCATCGCCACCGCCCCCGATCTGGCCCCGCTTCCCACGCTGGAAAGCATCGGTATTGCCACCGACACGCCCGTGCCGACCATCAGCGCGCCGGACGGCCTGGGTGGGCGGATTGTCTTTACTTGCACCCGCAGCGATATCATGCAGTTGTGCATGGTCATCCCCACCGGCGCCGGTGGGGTGGCCCGGCTGACGGGCGAGACCGCCCATGATTTCTACCCGTCTTTTTCGCCGGACGGGAAGGAGATCCTGTTCGCGTCGAACCGCGGCGGGAACTATGACCTGTACCTGAAGCTGCTTGACGCTGATATTCTGACGCAGTTGACCACCGACATCGGCGACGTTTCCTCGGCCTCGTTTTCGCCGGACGGGAAACGGGTGGTCTTTTCGAACAGCGTGGGCGGCAAGCCCTCGGCCCTGTGGACGGTAGACAGCGACGGCAAACATCCGCTGCTGCTGTACGAAGGGGCGGGCAACATCGCCAGCCCGGCCTGGTCGCCGAATGGCAAGAGCATTGCCTTTGCCATGTCGAGCGCGGCGGCCCCCGATGCGTACGAAGTTTTTATTTACGACCTGGAAACGAAGAAGATTGCCCCGGTCACGCAGGGCCACCTGAGCAACACCGGCGGCAGCGTGGACTGGTCGCCGGATGGGCGCTTTTTGCTGCTCTTTGCGGGCACGCCGGGCAACAATGATATTTACAGCCTTGAGCTTGTTTCGGGGACGATCACGCAATTGACCAAGGGCGGCAACAACGCCTCGCCGGCCTGGTCGCCGGATGGGCGCTGGATTGTGTTCAACTCGATGCGCGCCACCGCCGGGAACGCCAACATCTTCATCATGCGCCCCGACGGCTCGGACGTGCGCCAGTTGACCAACGATGCCGAGCCTGATTGGCAACCGAGGTGGGGGAGATAGAGCGTAGAGCGCCGAACGAAATTGGCATTTGCCGCGCGCTTGAAAATCCCCCTTCGCGGGGGTAAAATGTTAAGCAGGAATTCCTTTTTGCTTAATAGGAGCTGACATGGCAACCCCATCTGTAAAAGTGAGCAACCGTTACCAGATCGCCGTCCCACAGCAGGCGCGCAAACGGCTCAAGATTAAGAGCGGCGACCGCTTGCTGGTGGACGTTCAGGACGGCTTGTTGATCCTGATGCCGGAACCCAAAAACTATACGGCGCAACTGGCGGGCCTGCACCGTGAAATTTGGGAGAGATCAGGCGAATATCTCAACGGGGAGCGTGATGCATGGAACGACTCACCCAAAAGCTGACCCAAGCGGGCGTTGCCGGGATCGACACGCCCGTTTTTATTTACCATCTTGAAGCGCACCCGGTCTACGCTCCTGTAACGCAAATCCTTTTTTCGAGTTTGGAAGTCGGGCAGTGGCAAGGTTTCACATCAACGATCATGTTGATGGAGATCAATGTGCATCCCTGGCAGGCCGGGCGCGGAGATATTGCCCGAAAATACGAAGCGCTGCTGGTAAATTTCCCAAACCTGACGATTGTGGATGTTGACCGCAACATCGCGCGTCTGGCGGCGCAGTTGCGAGCGCGGTTTAATGTTCGCCCCGCAGATGCTTTGCAGGTTGCGGCAAGTTTGGCGGTTGGGGCAAAGCTATTCCTGACCAATGACCGTCGTTTGGCGGCGCTAAATGCCGTTATCGAGATTGTCCTGCTGGATGATTTCATCTCTAAATAGTTGAGCTAATGTTTGGCATGGCTCAGAAACCCGGGAAGTTAGATTGACACTTTAATTTGCACTCGGAAAAAGATTTCAATTAGCAAATAGTGTTTGTGAATCTTTGAAGGGCGATGCTCAACAGCAAGCCCGCGCAGATCTCGTAAAGGTCATTGCCAATATCGAAAATACAGCCGGAGATTCGTCCGTCAACCCCAAATAGATATGAATTGTCTCTGTATCAACGGAGAATGTCCCATTCGTAATGGAGAATGTTCCATTGGCAAAGGAGAGCACTCCATTCATAATGGAGAATTCTCCACTCGTAATGGAGCACTCTCCATTGGCATTTCATGCTTCCATTGTTGCGCAGCGCAGATACTTCGCTTAAAGGCGCAGGCGATAGAACAACAAAAAATTTGAGCCATCTACTTGCGATGGCTCAATTCTTTTAAGACGGTGAAGGCTTGATCCAACGTCCCGCCGCAGGGGGCCAACCAGGCTGGTGGGTTGGTTGGGTCGACAGAAAGTGTTCCCTGACCGATTTGACTGATGACCCAACCATGCGCAGCAACCGGTGAAATCCCAAGCCACAAAGCGGCATCAAAATTGTCTTTATTGATAAGTGAAAAGGTATACGTTCCATTGGCATCGAGCATGGAAAGTTCAACGGCTACTTTACAGCCATTGATGTTGAGCCATTCCCCTGAATTTTGATCTACCTTCAAATGCCTGCTTTTGCACCAGGAGGCTGCCAGGTGTTTCCCCACTCTGTCTTTTTGTTCCGGCGGCAAATGTAGTATCCATTCGAACGGATTGTCGTTCCAGGCATTCTCGCTTTCAAGTTCATCCTGCAAATGCGTTATCGAAGCTGCCAGCATCAGGTATTCTGGATCAAATGCGGGTGTGGCATCAGTGTTTGCTTGCTGAATGAGTTCCGGCTGCTCAATGGGAGCGCGTGATGGGGCGAACCCGATCCATTCGGTGTCGCTTGTCTTCGAAAGGCGTTGCGCCATGACTTCGAGCGAGGCCGGGTTGTTATCAACCAGGATAAATTGCCTGCCCAACGCCAGGCAGCTTTCGCCGACGGTGCCGCTGCCTGCAAAGAAATCGAGCACTACCATGCCGGGATACGAGGATGCCTTGATGATCCTGTCCAGCAGTTTCCGCGGCTTCTGGGTGGGGTAGCCGACCCTTTCCTTGCCGTTGGTAGGGACGATGGTCTGCCACCAGGTATCGGTGGGCTTTTTGCCGACGTACGAGAACCACCAGGTATCCGTCGGCAGTTTGCCGCGTTCGGCTTTGAGCGGGCCGACCAGCCCTGGCGCGATGTACTGTTCGCGGTCGATTTCGCCGGCATTAAAGATGTAGTTTTCAGGGTCTTTGACGTAATAAAGGATGGTGTCGTGCTTGGGCGGCCACTTCGATTTTGCGCGCCCACCGTAGTCATAGGCCCAGATGATTTCGTTCAGGAAGCATTCCCTGCCAAAGATTTCGTCCAGCAGGATTTTGCAGTAATGAACTTCCCGGTAATCGATGTGGAAATATAAACTGCCGTGCGGCTTCAAGATGCGGTAGGCTTCTTCCAGCCGGGGACGCAGGAAATCCACCAGGCTGTCGAATGAATCGGCGTAGGATTTGGTGCCCAATTTGGTGGTTTCGTAACTTTTGCCCTGGAAGCCTTTGCGATCCCCGCTTTCGGACTGCACCGTTTTGATGGTCGTCCGTTTTTGCACTTTGCCGGTATTGAACGGCGGGTCGATATAGATTAAATCGACCGACTCGCTTTCCAGCCCCTGGAGTATGGGGAGATTATCGCCAAAGTAAATTTTGTTCATCATAAACCTTGTATAAGCGTATTTTTAGACGGGTTTTTCAGCAGGTGAGTTTAACATAAAAACCTGTAAAAAAAACCGGACGCAAAATCCGCATCCGGGTTTGAACTAATCCACTATTCACTGATCTTCTAATTACTGCGTTACACATCCAGCCGGTAGCCAACGCCTCGCACGGTATGCAGAAATTTCGGATGTTCGGGGTCCAACTCGATGGCGCGGCGCAGCCAGGAGACATGCACGTCGAGGGTGCGCGTATCGCCGGTGTAGTTCGTGTCCCAGACTTTTTTGAACAGTTCCTCGCGCTCGATCACTTCCCCGCGGTGCTGGAGCAAAATTTGCAGCAGGGTGGCCAGGCGCGGCGTCAGCCGGGCATTTTTCCCCAGGCTGCGCACGCGGCGGTGTTCCAGGTCCAGCCGGATCGGCCCGGCGTGGATCACGTTGTCGCCGTCCCCGGGCAGGAGCGGTTTGATGCGATTGACTAATTTTTGCACCGTGAAGGGCAGGTTGAGCACGGCGTCGGCGGCGCTTTTCTCTACAATTTTGCCTTCATCCACGATCAAAAGGATCGGCAAATGTTCTTCCTGTTTTTCTTGCAGCGATTGGCAGATACGCACACCCGTCGACCCCAGCGAGGCCGCGTTAACGACCACAATATCAGGCGCTGCTTCGTCAAGACGCTTCAAGGCCTCGCTGCCGTTTTGGGCTGTGGATACCAAAAACCCTTTTTTTTGTAATTGGGCAGAAAAAACGGGGCGCTCGGCTTTCTTACCCTCAATGACAAAAATAGTGGCGTCTTTCATGTAACCTCACTGCAAGATAGTCTTGACGGCTGGAGTGGCTCCACCCTGCGAGAAATTGAAAAAAAAAGACGGCTAAAGTGCGAATTCGCCGTCAGCCAGCCATATAGGGCGATTATACTCCAATCTTAACAAACGAAGCCTGACCGAATTGCATCACGGTAAATGTTACTTTGGGAAGCAACGTTGCATCAAGTGAAATGTTACTTACCGATAGGCAAAAAAGCCAGTCGGAGGAGCAACATGATGAGTCTGAAAAGCAAGAGCGAGTTGATAGAAGTAATACGGCCAAGATACCTGAAAGCCAGCAAGAATGAAAAGCAAAAGATACTGGATGAGTTTACGTGTGCGACTGGCTACCACCGGAAGCACGCAATCCGAGTGCTGAAAAACCAAGTTCAAGTTCAAAATCACCTTAATAGGAAAACCAAGATCTATCAAACCATCTATCGAGGTGAAGTCGTAGTTGCGCTTGAAAACATCTGGGAAATCTATGGACGGATATGTTCGAAACGTCTGCATCCATTTCTACCAGAAGGGATCAAAGTATTGGAGCGATGCAAGGAAATCGAGCTTTCCGAAGAGACAAAAGCGCTGCTCTTGAAAATCAGTTCAGCCAGCAT
>JBARBA010000200.1:0-13337 GCA_049792555.1 Anaerolineales bacterium | reverse complement strand
CCGCGACGTTCTATCAGTACTGGAGCGTCCGGCAGTCCAAGCGCACCGGCGGCACCATCACCATCGCCAACCACTTCAACGCCTGGGCAAGCCTGGGCCTGAACCTGGGCACCCACAACTACCAGGTTCTGGCCACCGAGGGCTACCAGAGCAGCGGCAATGCCAACATCACCGTCAGCGACGGCGGTACCAGCCCGACCAATACCCCCGTCCGCACCAATACCCCAGTTGTTGGGCCATCCCTGACCCCCGCCCGCACCAACACGCCCGGCGGTCCAACCGCCACCCCCCCGCCCGGCGGCGCTTGCAGCCCGGTGTCTGCCACGATTACGGCTCCCTTCACCAAAGATGGAGCGGGCACCTTCTGCTGGCAATCCAGCAACCTGGGCGCATACATCAACTCCTGGAACCTGACCGCCTTGACGGTCAATGGAGTGAGCGAGCTCAATTTGTACGTCGCTTCCAGTTCGTTACCCGCCAAGATCAACGGCTACTGGTACGTGAGCTATAACAGCACTGTTGCCTGGGGCCACTTCGAAGCCAAATAATTGACTGTAGCAGGTCTGAGACCTACCCCTATACACGGTGAACCCCACGACCTGCCAGTAAGGGTCTGATAGCAAATCATCAACAGGGCCGGGCATAATGCCCGGCCCTCGGTCAAAAAATGCTTGACTCGGTCTTTTCTTAATGCTATACTGCTCGTGGAAACGCTTCCAAGCGCACCTGATAACACATCCCATCCTTTTCAACTTTTTTCGTGAATGAGGGACGGTAAACGCTAAAACGCCCCTACTTGAGAAAAGGATATAAAAAAACTGTAGCAGCGCTTACAAATCATGGATAAGAACCCGACCATCAAAGTTACGATTATTGACGTTGCCGCCGAGGCAGGCGTATCGGTGGGCACCGCCTCGCGCGTGATTAATAACGATGCGCACGTTGCCCCACAGACACGTGAGCGCGTTTCAGATGTAATGCTGCGCTTGGGATTTGTCCCCAATCGCCAGGCGCGCAGTCTGGCCGGAGGAAAAACAAACACCATCGGCGTATTGGTGCCTGACCTGGGTACCGCCTACATTGGCGAAATTATGCATGGCATTGACGCCGAACTGGTATTAAGCCAACTCGATTTGATGCTTTTCACCACCCACCGCACAGCCGTTAAAGAAGCCAACTATGTTGGCAACATGGTACAGGGCATGGTGGATGGCCTATTGGTCGTCCTGCCGCGCAACCCGGCCGACTATACCGGCACACTCACGCGGCGCAACTTCCCCTTTGTTCTGATCGATCATCAAGGCAATAGTGAGCCGTGCCCGGCTGTGGGCGCAACCAACTGGCAGGGCGCTTATAACGCCACTGAATACCTCATTAAACTCGGACACACCCGCATCGGTTTTATCACCGGTTCCCTGGACTTGGGCGCTGCGACAGATCGGCTGGAGGGATATAAATCGGCTCTGCGCGTCCAGCACATTCCTGAAGACCCCCGGCTGATTTACGAGGGGACATTTTTCCAGCCGGATGGTTATGCCGGAGCCTGTATCCTGCTCGATATCGCTCCCCCTCCCACTGCGATTTTCGCTTCCAACGACGCCATGGCCATGGGCGTTATGGACGCTGTCCGCAACCGTGGTTTGCGCATCCCGGAAGATATATCGATCGTCGGTTTTGATGATGTTCCGCAAGCAGCTTTGGTGCATCCTGCGCTCACCACCGTTCGCCAACCGCTTGAGCAAATGGGCCGCGTTGCCACCCAAATGCTGTTGGACAGGCTCAAACACCCTGAACAGGAAATCAACCGTATCGAATTGCCCACCGAATTGATCATTCGCGGCTCCACGTCATCTCCAATAAAATAGGAATGCGATATCCACATCAACGATGCCCGGTTGTTCACGAATTGATGCATCGTCTGCGTCCATCCACCACATAAGGTTACAGAGTGCCGCATAGCCTGTCCCCTGGACAGTCCGCCAGTCCAGGACGGCAAAAAGGCAGCGCAGGACAATTCGGCCCGCACTGCAAAATGGCAGGGCCGACTAACCGCCAAATAGCGCCGGCCCTGTCTACCTTGTGTGGACTCTGAATGAGAGGAGTACCGACACATATAAATCATACGTCCCCCCACCAAAACTTCAGTTGCCAATCCACATTCAATGTCAAATAAGGAGAAAGAAATGACCCGCAAGATTTTTACCCTGTTGAGCCTTGTATTGATGACCGTGCTCGCGCTTTCCGCCTGTGGTCCTACCCCTACCCCGGTAACGCCGGTAGCGCCACCCACTGATGTACCGGTCCAGAAAGTCACCATCGAATGGTGGCATATTTCCACCGTGGACCCGGGCAAGACACTCTGGCAGACCATGGCCAATGAATATATGGCTGCACATCCGAATGTCACCATCAATATCACCATTTTGGAAAACCAGGCCTTCAAGACCAAGTTGGCCACCGTTATGCAAGGCGGCACTCCCCCCGATATCTTCCAGGGCTGGGGCGGCGGCGGGATGAATGATCAGATCGCTGCCGGTATGCTACAGGACATCACCCCCGCGTTGGATGCAGATGGCGGCGCCTGGCGCAACAGCTTCGCGCCCGGCGCGTTGGCTGTCTATGCCCTGAATGGTAAGAATTACGGCGTGCCGTGGGACATGGGCGAGGTCGCTTGGTGGTACAACAAGGACCTCTTCGTCAAGGCCGGCATTGCCAGCGTTCCTACCACCTGGACCGATTTATTGGCTGATGTTAAGACCATCAAAGCCGCCGGCATTACCCCCATTTCTTTGGGTGAAAAAGACAGTTGGACCGGTATGCACGTCTGGTCGTATCTCGCCACCCGTATCTGCGGACAGGCCAAATTCCTGGCCGCCGCAAACCGCTCGGGCGGCTCCTTTACCGATCCCTGCTTTGTCGAAGCTGGCACACAACTCAAGGCTTTGATCGACCTGCAGCCATTCCAGGACGGTTTCCTCGGCCAAACGCATGATGAAATGCAGGGCTACTTCGGCAATGGCAAGGCTGCCATGGAACTCTCAGGGCAGTGGGCTCCCGGCTCCGAAGCCGGTCAAGCCGCCGATAAGAAGGGTGTTGCCAATCTGGGCCTGTTCAACTTCCCGTCCGTCGCGGGCGGCGCTGGCGATGTGACGGATGTCATGGGTGGCGGCAATGGCTTTGCCATCGGCAAGAATGCTCCGCCGGAAGCTATTGACTTCGTCAAATACCTGACCGCTCCTGAACAGCAGAAGCGCGTTGCTGCCTCCGGTGGTGGCATCCCGGTCGTCAAGGGTGGTGAAGCCGGCCTGACGGATCCCAATATGGTCCTTGTCCAGAAGAGTTTCGCAGCTGCGAAATACTACCAGCTCTACTACGACCAGTATATGCCTCCGGCGATGGGCGACATCCTCAATAATGCTGTTGCTAAACTGTATGCTGGTACATCAACACCTGAGCAGGTTGCCGCAGAGATTGAGGCCGGCGCCAAGCAGGTCTTCGGAAAGTAAGCTAAGTTTTTTCGGATATGTGGGGATCGGGTTCGAGATAGCCCGATCCCTTCATATTACCGGCAAACCGGGTAAGGAGATTCTTCATGGAAATACCAGCTTTTAGAAATGTCATGAAGTCGGGGGGTAATCCCCGTCTATCTCGTAAGGTTCGAGACAATGTAATTGTTGCTCTGTTCTTGTCACCGGCTTTTATTCTTTTTCTTATTTTTCTCATCTATCCCATTTTTCGCTCTGTTTATTACAGTCTGTTCAATTGGAACGGACTTGGGCCTGCCATCCATTTTGTTGGGTTGGATAATTTCCAGCAGATTCTGACCGATCAGGTTTTCCTGAAAGGGGTTGGGAACTGTATCGTGATCGTGGTGCTCTCTTTGGCCGTCCAACTGCCCCTGGCCCTGGGGCTGGCCATCATGGTGGGACGTGACCTACCCGGACGGGCATTTTTTAGGTCCATCTTTTTCATGCCTTACGTGATTTCTGAAGTCATCACGGCCATCATTTGGATCAGCATGTTCAGCCCGGACCCGCAGCGTGGCTTCCTCAATGCGCTTTTGACCCTCATTCCGGGTGTCCATGCCCAGAACTTCCTGGGGGATGTGAACCAGGTCATGGCCTGTATTTTTATTGTCCTGACCTGGAAATATTTTGGACTGCATATGCTCTTGTTCATGGCCGGCCTGCAAAACATCCCCAGGGAGATCGAAGAGGCTGCCATGATCGATGGCGCCAACCGCTGGCAGTCGATCTGGTATGTTACCGTTCCCCTGCTTGGCACCACCATCCGTACTGCCACCTACCTGTCAGTTTTGGGCTCATTGACGCAGTTCAACCTGGTCTGGATTATGACTGGAGGCGGGCCGGTGAATGCCAGCGAAATGATGGCCACGTATATGTATCGCTACGCTTTCATCCGTTTCCAACTGGGATACGGCTCGGCGGTGGCGCTCGTCATGCTGGTGTTGTGCCTGATCTTTTCCGTGGCATACCAGTGGCTTAGCCGCCAGCCCGATCCCCTGAGTGGCGTTTAGAAAGAGACATCCATGGCAACCATTGATTATCGTAAAAGTGACGCTTTCAAAAAGCGGCTACCCAGGTTCTTCCAGTATCTCGTACTTATTATTGTGGTGTTGATCATCGTTGTGCCCATTGTGATCATGGTCTTTGGCGCTCTCAAGACACGCGGTGAGATGTTCGCCAATCCTTACACCTTTCCCATTCCCCCGCGCTGGGAGAATTTTGGTCTGGTTTTGGCCACAGGCTCGTTCTGGAACATGCTGCGCAACAGTCTGGTTGTCATGCTTGCCTCGACCACGGGCGTGTTGATCACTTCGAGCCTGGCCGCCTTTGTCTTTGCCCGGTTGCAATTCAGGGGCAAGGAACTGGCTTTCAATTTTCTCACCCTGGGACTGATGTTCCCGATTACCGTTGCCATCATGCCGGTCTACCTCGTCATCCGCCAAATGCAGTTGATTGATTCTCTCTGGGCGGTTATCCTGGTACAGACCGCCTTTGGAATAGCCGGAAATACCCTGATCCTGCGCGGGTTCTTCCTGTCGATCCCGATGGAACTGCAGGATGCCGCCTCGATTGATGGCTGTTCTGCGTTTGGATTCTTTTGGCGCATTTTGTTGCCGCTGGCGCAGCCGGCTCTGGCCGCGGTTGGCGCATTGACCATGATCGTCAGTTGGAATGACCTGCTCACCCCGCTGGTGCTTCTCAACAGCGACAAGCTCTGGACACTGCCGCTCGGCACCATGCAGTTCCAGGGGCAATACAGTTCCGACATGGCGCTCACGGCGGCTTTTGTAACCCTGTCCGCGTTACCTGCGATTATCTTTTATATGTTTGCTGAACGACAGATCGTAGCCGGTTTGACAGCTGGCGCACTCAAAGGGTAAGGTACAAACCAGACTTCAGTGTCCTTTATAAAACCAACCCATGCCAAAAACCTTTGCCTAACTCTTGGCTTTATCTATCGCTTTCGATGCGATAGATTGTCTGATTTTCATGTACCTACACAATTCTTGGAAACCTGGAAAGGAGCTAAAGAAAAATAGATGCCAGATATGTAAACTTGTCCAACCCATCCTATTCGATATTTCTTTCTATAACAAAAGGAGCTGAATGATGTCACGCAAAATCTTGTATGTAACACTGCTGCTCGCACTGGTTGCCAGCCTGGTTGGTTGCGGCCCTACCACTCCTGCAAGTAGCGGCAAGATCAAAATTGGTCTTTCCTTTTCCGACTATGCCACCGAACGCTGGCCAATTGAAGCTGCCCAGATGACGAAATTGCTCCAGGCCAAGGGCTATGAAGTTATCACGCAGGAAGCCGACCATGATGTGAAGCTGCAAAGCGACCAGATCGACAACATGGTCTCGCAAGGGGTGAAGGGCCTGATTGTCATTGCCGAAGATGGCGCTGCGGCGGTAACTCCTGTAAACAAGGCCGTTGCCGCGGGCGTAAAGGTGATCGCTTACGACCGCCTGATCAAGACCGACAAAATCTCCGCTTATTTGTCCTTCGACAATGTCGAGGTGGGTAAGCAGGAGGCGCTGGGCGTTATGACAGCGTTGGGACTGCCCGGAAGCACGAAATGGACGAAAGACAACCCGGCCAAGGTGGTTCTGTCGGGCGGATCACCCACTGATAACAACGCCGTTTTGGTCCGCCAGGGCCAGATGTCAGTCATCCAGCCCTACATCGACTCAGGCGTCGTTAAAATTGTGGCCGACCAGTGGGTGGATAACTGGGATGCCGCCAAAGCTGAAGCGATGATGGAAAACATCCTCACCGCGCAGCAGAACAAGATCGATGCAGTTGTTGCCTCGAACGATGGCACCGCGCTGGGCGAACTGCAGGCGATGAAAGCCCAGGGATTGGCCGGCAAGGTGCCGATCTCCGGCCAGGATGCCACCGCCGATGGCTGCAACAGCATTGTCAGGGGCGAGCAGACCGTTTCCGTCTTCAAAGACACCCGCCTTCTGGCCCCGCAGGCTGTGGATATGATCGATGCCTTGATCAAGGGTCAACCGCTCACCGGCCTAGCGCAATTCTCGTTGGCTACACTGACCGGCGATAAGACCTTGACCGGGGATATCCAGGCCGCCTTCCTGAAGGTTGTCCAGGTCACCCAGGCCAATGTCTACGATGTGGTTGTGAAGAGCGGCTTCCAGAGTTATGACGATGTCTACCGCGGCATTACCACGGGTTTGCCTCCACGACCCTAACCGATAATCTTTATGGTTGAACCCCGGCCCCCTGCGTTTTTTCTCGGGGGGCCGGGAAACTTGGCTGATAAAATATCCTCGTCGGTGAATCCTTTCGACCGCAGGAGTGAGCAGTGGACAATGATATTATTCTCGATTTTACAAATGTAACCAAACGGTTTCCCGGTGTGGTGGCATTGGATGATGTTTCGTTCTCAATTCGTCGCGGTGAAATTCACGGCATTTGTGGAGAGAATGGTGCCGGGAAATCCACTTTGATGAAAATCCTCTCCGGCGTTTATCCCTATGGAACCTATGAAGGTTCCGTGACCTACAACGGAGAGGAATTGGAACTGAGTCAAAGCTCCATTCGGGAAGCCGCCGAGAAGGGCATCGCCATTGTTTACCAGGAACTGACACTGGTGCCAACCCGGACGGTTGGTGAAAACGTCTATCTGGGCAAAGAGCCACTGGAACACGGTGGTATAAACTGGAACAAGCTTTATGCGGATACGCAGGCGATCCTGGAAAAGTATCAATTAGATGTCGATCCCCACGAGATTGTCAGAAATCTGGGCGTAGGGAAAATGCAGATGGTCGAGATTGCCAAAGCCCTCTCCGAAGACGCCAGGGTTTTGATCCTGGACGAGCCTACCAGCGCTCTCAGCAAAGCCGAAGTCGAAAAACTGATGGAAATCCTGAGAACACTCAAAGGTCACGGAATCACCTGCATCTATATTTCCCACAGGTTGGAGGAATTTTTCCTTATTACGGATAGAGTGACCGTGATGCGGGATGGCAAGGTAATCACCACGCAACCGACAAAAGACGTGACCCAGGGAGATCTGGTCAAGTACATGGTCGGGCGTGAGATGAAAGAACGCTTTCCAAAAGGCCAGCGCCATCCTGACGAAGTTATTTTCGAAGTTAAAAACCTCGAGGCCTTTGACCCCGACAACGCCAGCCGCAAGGTCCTGGATGGAGTGAGTTTTGACGTGCGCAAGGGCGAAATATTCGGGATCGCCGGGTTGATGGGTTCGGGCCGCACCGAACTGGTGTTGACGTTATTTGGCGAGTACGGCAGAATCTCCAAAGGTCAGATCAGGCTTGGGAATCAGGAGATACGGCCAAAAAGCGCCCGCCAGGCCATCGATGCCGGCTTGAGTCTGGTTCCAGAGGACCGTAAAAGGATGGGGCTGGTATTAATCCAATCGATCCTCAGGAACATTTCCCTGCCCAACCTGGATCAATTTGCCGGGTTCTTCAGTATCGATGCCAATGCAGAGTTGCATGCCAGCCAGCAGCAGGCAAAAAGCTTGACCATCAAGGCGCCCAACCTGGAAGTAAAGGCTGAAACTTTATCAGGCGGTAATCAGCAAAAAGTGGTCATCTCAAAATGGCTGCTCTCCAAGCCGCAGGTCCTGATCATGGATGATCCGACCCGGGGTATCGATGTTGGCGCGAAGTTTGAGATTTACAAGCTGATGAACGAACTGGCCGAAAAAGGCGTGGCGGTCATCATGATCTCTAGTGACCTGGAAGAAGTGCTGGGAATGAGCGATCGGATCATGGTCATGTGCCGGGGTCACTCAACCATCACTTTGCCGGTCGCTGAAGCCAGCCAGGAACGCGTGATGGCATTGGCCACCGGCGTTTCATCCATATAAGAGACCAACCGAATAGAAAGGCGAAGTAAATCCCATGAACCCCTCTGCCACTGACTTAAAGCCAACAAAAAGTTTAGGATCAAGACTGCTTCAGGCTGTAAGAGGTAATATCCAGACCTACACACTGCTCATCGCCGTGGTCGCTATTTGGGTGATCTTTTACTTCACAACCGGCGGTAGTTACCTGGATCCGCAAAATATATCCAATCTATTTCGCCAGATGACCGTGACGGCTTTTTTGTCCGTTGGCATGGTACTGGTGATCGTTACCGGGGGCATCGACCTGTCGGTAGGCAAATTGGCCGGTTTTGTCTCTGTGGTCGTTGCCTATCTGCAATACTATGTCTGGTACCACCTCTTTCCTGATCAACCGCTGCTGTCAGCCGTGCTTTCCGTTATCTGCGGCTTGCTGGTCGGCACGCTGGCCGGCGTCATACAGGGCTACATCATCGCCTTTCAAGGGCTGCCTGCTTTCATCGTAACCCTGGCCGGAATGTGGCTGTTCAATGGCCTGATCCTGGGGGTTACAGAGGGAAAAACCATCGCGGCCCATCAAGCGGTATTTTCTGATATTGCTCAGGGGTATATCCCGCCTGTTTGGGGCCTGGTGATATTTGTTGTTATTCTGGCGTTCCTTGTGTGGAACGTGTTCAGCGGCCGGAGGGGCAAACAGAAGTACGGTTTTACGCTTCGCCCGCTCTACCTCGATCTGCTGGGGGCGGGTGTCCCGGCGGTGTTGGTGTTTGCCTATATCCTCAGCGTCAATGCTTACAAGGGTATTCCTGTCCCGGTGTTACTGCTTGCGGTCGTGGCAATGGTAATGGTATATGTCTCGAACAACACCCGCTTTGGCCGGTACGCTTATGCCATCGGTGGCAATCGGGAGGCCGCCCGCTTGTCCGGTATTAACATCACCAGTGTACTGTTCAGGGTTTTCGTCCTGATGGGCTTCCTGTGCGGCGTAGCAGGCATCGTATTGGCCTCCTATGTCGGTTATGGCACGATTGCTGCCGGCACCGGTTATGAGTTGGATGCTATTGCTGCCTGTATCCTGGGAGGAACATCCACTCTGGGCGGCGTGGGCACGATCCCGGGCGCTCTGATCGGCGCGCTGATCATTGCCAGCCTGTCTACCGGTCTGCAAATGATGAACGTGGCCCCCGCCTGGCAGTTCGTTTTGAAGGCGTTCATCCTGGTCTTGGCAGTTTTCGCCGACGTTTACTTCAAAAAGAATCGCTAACCGTATCATCCCAGTATTTTGGGGAGGTTGTTGTTAAAGGTGGTTTCGACGCCTGCAACTCTCGAAGGGCCTGCCCTGAACTGGTGGTTGAGCCTGTCGACATCGTGCCCCGCTGTGCCCCCGTAGGGGTAGGGTAAATCCTGTCGAAGGGACATCGGGCTTCACCGTGAGCGTTCAGCCGAACGGACAGGCATGAGCGGAGCGTTTCCCAGCGTAGTCGAAGCAATGCCCTGCCGATTCGTCTCGCGCAGCGGCTCACCGTGTCGAAGGCGATGCTATGAGATTGTCGAAGGGGGGGTGGAAAAACTTTTCTGAACTACTATATCCAGTTCGATTTGAATATCGAAAAATATCCCGATATTTGCCGAGTTTCCCTGCCCGTCAATATTCTGATACGGTTCTTGTCAAGATCGTATTAGTTTTTTGGTTTTAATTTTGCTAGAATATATGGAAGCGCTCCCACAAAGAGGGAACCTTCGTAGCAAAGTCGCTGCGTTTGGTTTTTTTTAGATGCCGGTGGAAACGCTTCCACAGATAAAGAATTCCTGGAATGGAATTCCCGTATTGATTGGCGATTATTTTGTCGGGCAATGTATTATTTCCGCTAATCATTGGCGTACCAAAAGGCAAGGTTGTGTCGACCATCCAATTTTATTCAACGGAGGTAAAACATATCGAAAAAATTTCAGCAACATCCGTAGCAAAGCCTGGGATAGGCGTGCGAGAGTCTCTGCTCGCCCCGGACCGAAAATGAAATGGAAACTTTTTGCATTAACTTATTCACCCAAAGGAGAACATCATGTCAAAATTATTCAACACAAAGAACGTCGTATTGCTATTGAGCCTTGCCTTGATAGTGATACTTGTGGCCGAGGTCGTCGGCAAGCCGTTGCAACAAGCCCAGGCCCAGACCACGACCCTGCGCTCGCTTGCTGATGCGCGCGGCTTCCTGATTGGTACGGCAGCCAACCCCACCATTTTGCAAAACAATGCGCCCTATGCCAATATCGTTAAGACAGAGTACAACTTGATTACGCCCGGCAACGCCATGAAAATGGACGCCTTGCAGGCTACCGAGGGAACCTGGACCTATACAGACGCCGACTCGCTCGTCAGTTTCGCCCAGGCCAATAACATGAAAGTTCACGGCCACGTTTTCATCTGGCATTCGCAAATCCCCGGCTGGCTCAACACCAAAACCAAAGACCGCGCCACCTTCCTGCCGATCATGCAGGCCCACATCCAAAATGTTGCCCAGCATTTCGGGACGAGCGTTTTTGCCTGGGACGTGGTGAATGAAGCCATCGAAGATAACGGCACACTGCGCAGCACCATCTGGGAACAGGCCATCGGCACCGATTACATCGACCAGGCCTTCACTTACGCGCGGCAATACACCCCCGCCGGGACGATCCTGATCTACAACGACTACAATGTCGAAACAATCAACGTCAAATCCAACTACATGTACAACATGGTTCAAAGCATGAAAACGCGCGGCATTCCGATCGACGCCGTGGGTCTGCAAATGCATATCCACGTTTGGGATGCGCCGAGCTACGAGCAAGTACGCAGTAACATCGCTCGTTTTGCCGCGCTTGGTTTGAAAGTCTACATCAGCGAAATGGACGTGGCGCTCGGCACGGTTTATCCGGCCTTGCCCACCGCTGCCCAGCTTGCCACGCAGGCCAACATTTACTCTTATATTACCAAAGCCTGTTTGGACGTGCCCGGTTGCGCCGGACTGACCACCTGGGGCGTCAGCGATGGCGACAGTTGGCTGAACGGCTTTCTGGGCGATTACGAACACCCGATGCTCTTCGACCGCAGCTATGCCAAGAAGCCGGCTTATGACGGCGTGAGCGCCCAATTGGCAACCGTTTCTGCCACCAATACCCCGCTTCCGCCTACTGCCACGATGGTTGCGTCCTCGAACGCCGTCCGCATCGATTCGGGTTCAACATCCAGCTATACCGACACAGCCGGGCACGCCTGGCTGGCAGACATCGGCTTTACTCCCGATAGCGCGGCGTATACCCAAAGCATTTCGGTTACCGCCAACGACGACCCCAAGATTTACCAGACCTCCCGCGAAAACATGAGCGATTACAACATCCCGGTCGTAAACGGTACTTATACCGTCCGGCTGCATTTCGCAGAGACCAGTCCAAGTCAATTCGGCACAATCACAGGTCCGGGACAGCGTGTCTTCAATGTCAGCGTCGAAAGTTCGACCCTCAACAACCTGGATATTTATAACGAAACAGGCGGCAAGAACGTCGCCATCGTCAAGGTCTTCAATGTCACCGTCAGCGATGGCATGGTGAACATCCACTTTACCCCGGTGACAGGCGTGCCGCTGATCCAGGGCGTCGAAATTTTGCCGGGCAGCGCCGTAGCAACCAGCACACCCCGAAAAACCTTAACGCCGACCATGACCGCCACCCCGATCCCGGCGGGCGGCAACCTGATGATCAACGGCGATTTCGAAGCCGCCAGTAAAAACCCCTGGGGCTGCCTGGGCAGCGGTTGTAGCATCTTCCTGAACAGCTCGCCGGTTCACGGCGGCACTTATTCCGGCGTCGTTGTAGGGCGCAGCGCCGCTTGGGCCGGCGCCGACCAGAGCATCTCTTACCTGAGTTTGCTGACAAACGGCGGAAGTTACACCGCTTCAGCCTGGGTTCAATCTGTTTCGTCGACCTCGCTCAACCTCCAACTCGGCCTCAAATATACCGATGATGGCGGCGATCACTACACCAGCTTCGACTCCTACACCGCCGTTCCCGTCGGCAGTTGGGTGCAACTGACCGGGACGAAGACCGTCTCCTGGACGGGTACGTTAACCTTGATGTTACCCTACGTCCAGAGCAACGAAAGCGGCAGCACCTTCGCCGATTACTACGTCGACGATGCCACCTTTGGTCTCGTAGCTGGCAGCGCCACCAACACCCCCATCCCGACACCGACCATCACCCCCGGCGGCCCGACGCTGACCCCCAGCCTGACCCCCACCATTACCAAAACCCCCACCATCACCAACACACCCGCTCCCGGCCTGCAGCTTAAACTCCAGGGCACTGGCACTGACAACAGTTCCCAAAGCGGTTTCAACGTCCAGATCGCCAACACCGGCGTCGCCAGCTTGAGTAACATCTCCTGGCGTCTGTACTTCACGCCCGATAACGGCAACGCCGCTTCGAGCTACGCCCTGGATAAATATTACGACCAGTCTGGCGTCGCCACTGTCACCGGGCCGACCCTGGCGTGTGGCACCACTTACTATTACACCATAAGCTACGGTACAACCGCGCTGGCATCCGGCTCGACCTGGAGCTACCAGACGGGTTTCCACCTGAGCAGCTACGCCTCCACCTACGACTCGTCGAATGACTTCTGGCATACCGGTTACGCAGTTGGCGCTTTACCCACAGCTTACACCCTCGATTACTACCTGCCCGGCTACGCCAACGGCAGCCTGATCTGGGGCAACGACCCCTGTGGCACCAGCGCGACGCCCACGAATACACCTGCAATCAGCAGCACACCCACCCCAACCTCGACGCGGACCCTGACGCCTACGATCACCCTGACCCCCACCCGCACTTTCACAGCCGGGATCACCCTTACTCCCACCCGCACTTTCACAGCCGTGATCACCCTCACTCCCACCCGCACTCCCACAGCTGGGATTACCAATACCCCCACCCGCAC
>JBARBA010000199.1:0-20476 GCA_049792555.1 Anaerolineales bacterium | reverse complement strand
ACATAGAGGCCAATCCCGATAAACGAAACCACAAGGAGCTTGACGATATCATCAACAGTCAACCATTCCCGCGCGGGAGCCGTTGTCGGTAAGCTGGACATATCCGCGACGGCATTTTCAGAGGGGGTGAGCGTCTGCAAGGCCAGGTCAAAGCCTTCGGTGCGCACACGCAGGTCAACATAGACCAGGGTCCAGGCGGTAAGTTGCAGGGGCAAAACAAGTAAATTAACCAGATGACTCGCAACACTGGCGATGATCGTTGGGAGAAGCGAAGTGGCCGTCATTGCTTCACCTTTTCCGAGCGCAACGCCGTTAAGATAACTAATCAGGGAGGTTGGACCGGTAACAACCAGCGTGTTGAACAAATAAAAGACGATGGCGAAACCCAGCAGCCACCAGAAACGCCGCCGGGCCAGGTCCCAGGCGCGCGAAATTGATTTACGCGCACCCGATTTTTCGATCACCACGATGGCCGGAAGCAACGGCCCAACCACCGCAGTCAGAAAGACGAACGGACCGATGCCGGTCAGCCAACCCACGCAAGGAAAAACAAGCCAGAGAAAGGCGGCGATCACAAGCAGGCCAAACAGGACGAGCGTTAAGAACAGCTTGGATAAAGAAGTACCAATCTGTTGGTAGGCTTCCAAAATACCTGTTTTCAGACCAAAGTAGTTCCGAAAAACGGCATTCGCAAGGGCAGCGGCGCCCAACCCGCTAACAAGAATTGCAGAAACAAGCGGCAAGACCACCGCACTCCCCAAAACGGGGAGCCAGTAGCCCAGCGACATGACATAGTTTCGGTCAGCCTGGAGGTGCTGTACATTCATCAGGGCCGGAACGGAAAAAGCAAACACGACCAGCGCATACGGGATGTAGACCAACGCAACGATGCCCAGGAAGGTCAGAAAATTGCGCCGGTAGATGCGGATGGCCTGGTCCAACAACTCACCCAGGCGCAGCGGACGCAATACGGGTAGAACTGGAACGTCCATGGAACCATCCATCAGTAAAAAGATTTCCCCCATTGACCTGACAGGCAATGCGAGATGGGGTGAATTATACCCGTCGCGGTCACAAATTGTGTTTTCCCGCTTAAGGTTCTTTGGAAATTAGCGTGCCAGGTGTAAGTCGGATTGGCAACACCGCACTCCCTGGCGCCGCCCGCCACACCTGTCCCGGCGTCCCTTCGACAGGCTCAAGGCAGGCCCTTCGGGAGGGCAGGTGTTCGTTCGGTGCAAATGTCCGACTTACGTCTGGAATTATATAACCCTGAAAATCCAGGCGCGCAAACGGCGCAAGCAAACGAAGCGATGAGAATAGCACACGAATCTTGGATGACCTCTTCCCCAAACAGACAGCGGCCCCGGGAAGTTGAGAGCCGCTTTGCGCCTGTCTTAGTTGGCTCCCGCCTTGTGACGTTTGCGCTTGCCGGCTTTGGGTTGAGTCTCTTCGGTGTATGGCTCGCGCAGTTGGATGGGCGCGGGGGTCAGCGGGGGACGCAACCGCAGGTTCAACATTTCCACCAACACGGAGAAACCCATTGCAAAGTAAATATAGCCCTTGGGAATCTCCACGCCAAGACCTTGCGCCACCAGGGTGAAACCGATCAACAACAGGAAACTGAGCGCCAGCATCTTGATCGTGGGGTGATGGTTGACAAAATTGCTGATGACCCCCGATGCAACCAGCATAATCAACACGGCGATGATGACGGCCGCGATCATAACCCACAGGTCTTTGGCCATGCCGACCGCGGTAATGACCGAGTCGAGCGAGAAGACGATGTCGAGCAAAAGGATTTGGACGATGGTGCCCCAAAAAGACGGGACGGCTTTGACGTCGGACTGCTCCTCGCCGCCCTCCAGTTTTTCGTGGATCTCGTGCGTTGCCTTGGCGATCAGGAAGATGCCGCCGCCCAACAGGATCAGGTCGCGGCCCGTGATACTCAGGCCAAAGACGGTAAAAAATGGCGTCGTCAGGTTGATGACAAAGGCCAGCGAAGTGAGCAGCCCGATGCGCGTGAACATGGCCAAGCCCAGGCCCGTCTGTCGTCCGCGCGCCTGCTGGTCTTCGGGCAGTTTGCCTGACAGGATGGAAATGAAAATGATGTTATCGATGCCCAGCACAATTTCGAGCGCCGTCAACGTGAGCAGCGCAAGACAGATTTCGGAGATTTCGGGGTTGGTCAGCCAGTTCATCGGTTGAGTTCTCCTGTGTGAAATAAACTAAAAGAAAGGTGACTGTCACTTTCTTGTCACTAATTCGTGAGCGCTCCTGCGCCCGGTACTTTGATCGGGAGGATTTGGCCTGTGACCGGCGCTTTGCAACCATTGGCGCTGCACACCACGTAGGTCAGGCTGATCTCGTCGTCGACCCAGCCGCCCCCGGCTGGCAGGCGCACGGGCAACGTCAATGTGACCGGGCCATTGGGATAGATCAAGACGCCGCTGGGGTCAGCGCCGGAGACTTCGGATGCGACGCTTTCCGTCAGCGCGCCCGAAGCTCTCATCCTGGAATTGGGCGTCAGCTCCAGGAGCGTGGGGCGTCCCAGGCCGCCGACCCCGTTGCGGGGCAGGTCTTTGCTGTAAAGGTGGAACCCGGCTTCGAGCGGAGTGAATGTGGCAACCAGGAAAACCTGTCCATCGGCAGCGCGCCGCAGTTGGACGATGACGGCCGCGTCGTTTTCGGAGAAAGTCGTCAGCGTCAGGGATGCGCCTCGCGCGAGACTCGGCTGAGGGGCGCAGCCAACGGTCAGCAGCCCCAAGGCCGTCAATACCCATAAAACGGTGAACAATCGCCAGGGAAGAAAGGTGCGTTTATCCCGTTGTGATTTTGAGCAAAACCGTTTCATGCGGCTCCACGCGCTGGACGAGGTCCGTCTTGAAATCGGCGATGTCTTTTTGCAGCCACAAGTTGCGCGCCAGCTTGGGGGTGTCTAGCAGGCCAACGTCGCCCGCTTTCAGGGTTACATTGTTGCCGGTTGAGCCGCGATTGATCAACGCGACGGCCAGACTGCCATCTGCCAGCGGTTTTTTCCAGACTTCGCAGGGGCCAAACTGTTTGACGCGCCGGGCGGGGACGCCGAGCGCGTCCTGGTTGACGGCCAACACTTCGCGGTTGGAGAGCAACTCGGCGGTGTCTTTTTCCATCTTGCGCACGTCGCAACCGATCATCAACGGGGAGCAGGCTATGCACCACAACGACATGTGGGTCTGGTATTCGATGAAAGACATGCCGCCGCCATGGACTTGCCCCTTGCCTTTCAGCCCGACCACCAGCATGTCGAGGTCGTTCCAGCGACCGGGGCCGCCGTAATCCGCCAAGTCGGCGGCGACGTCGAGCGAGAAGTCGACGCCGATGCCGTAGGTGTTCCAGGAGGCCATCCAGATGTTGATCCAACTGTCGAAGACGTCGCCTGTGACGCGCCACATGTGGCCGCCGGCTTCCTTGCCCCACAAATGGGGATTGCGATTCCCCCATTCGCACAGCGAGAAAAGGAACTCGTGCCCGGTCTTGCGCAGGGCCGCGCCCATAGCGTTGTAGCGCTGGATGGCGGTTGCCTGATCAGGTGGGGCGGCGCAATAGTCGTATTTGAGGAAGTCGAAGCCCCAGGAGGCCCACAAGTGCGCGTCTTGCTCTTCGAAGCCGTAGCTGCCGGGATAGCCGCCGCAGGTGGTCTCGGCGGCGTCGGAGTAGATGCCGACCTTAAAGCCCAGGTCGTGGATGCTATCGACCAGCGCTTTCATGCCGTTGGGGAATTTTTTTGGGTCGGGGACGAGGTCGCCGTTGCCGTCGCGCCCGGTCTTGACCGTCCAGCAATCGTCGATGACGATGTATTCGTAGCCGCAATCTTTGAGGCCGCAGGCCGCAACGGCCGCGGCGGTTTCGCGAATGGAGTCTTCGTGGATGTTCGAGCCGAACATATTCCAGGAGTTCCATCCCATCGGGGGGGTGGCTGCCAGGGGTTTGGGTTGGGTTGTCATAGGTTCCTCCGAAACCATTTTATCACCTCTGGAGGAATGGGAAGGCGACCTTGCAACAAAAAAGGGAGTCCCCGCTTAGAACGGGAACTCCCTTCTTTCATATGAAACGATCTTTTACTGCACTGAAAAATCAATCGTCTTATTCACTGCGTCATTTAAATAGATTTCAACGCGATATTTGCCTACCGGCCAGGGGGGTGTATTGGGTGTGAGCTTGAAGTTTATAGGGCTGGCGCTGCCAACAATTTCATTTTCGGTAAGTTTCGTCGCAGTTCCGGCGTCATCCACTGTGTACCAAACGGCCTTCACTTTGGTGGTATCGGGCGCATTGGCCAGCACAACCACGCAGTAAAACGTCTGGTCAGGGGTGAAGGTTGTGGTAGCGGCTCCTGTGGTGGTATCCGCCGTCAGGGTTGCGCTGGTAATCGAGGCCGTGCTGGCGCTGAAGTCACAGGCGATGGATGCCAATACCAACATGCCAATGGCCAAGCCAATCAATAGAAATCGTTTGTTCATGGTATGCTCCTCTCGAATTTGTTCATTGCCCCAAAACCCAATGGCTCTGGAGTGAACTACTTCATTATAAGGAGGATGGCATTGCGTTACCATACCGATAAGGGTGAGTTTGACGGGTGAAAAGCATCAACCTTAAGGCATCCCCACTTCCCACCCGAGCAGCGCCTTCTTGCGCGCAGAGCCATAGCGATAGTTGCCGAACTTGCCCATTTTGTGGATGACGCGGTGACAGGGGATCAGCACCGCAATGGAGTTGCGCCCGACTGCCGTCCCCACCGCGCGGGCGGCGGACGGCTGCCCAATTTCGGCGGCCAGCCCCTCGTAGGTGCAAACACTGCCTGACGGGATTCTCAGCAGCGCCTCCCAGACCTTCAGTTGAAAGTTGGTGCCGGTCAGGAACAAAGCGATCGGGCTGGGCGCGCGCTCCAGGGAAAAGATCGGGGCCACAAGCGGCTCCGTTGCCGACGCATCTTCCAACAAATGAGCATTTGTCCAATCCCCAGCCATATTAGCCAGGGCCGTCTCGCGGCCATGCTGCGTGAAGCCCAAGTGGCAGATGCCACGCTCCGTCAGCCCCAGCAAGCATTCGCCAAACGGGCTGGGGTGGAAGCCGTAGCGAATGGTCAGCCCCGCGCCGCGCGCTTTGTACTCGCCCGGGGTGACGGCTTCGGTCTGCACGAACAGGTCGTGCAAACGTCCGGGGCTGGAAAGGCCGACGCTGTAGGTCGTATCCAGCACGTTGGCCGAGCGTTTGAGCAGTTCTTTCGCGCCCTCTTTGGTCAGGAACTGCAAAAAACGTTTGGGGCTGATGCCCACCCAGCGCGTGAACAGCCGCTGGAAGTGGTATTCGCTCAAACCGATGGCTTCGGCAATTTCGCCTAGTTCCGGCTGGCGCCGGTAATGCGCTTCCAGGTATTGGATGGCCTGCTCGATGCGCAGGTAATCTTCACTGAGTTGCTGGTAGTGTTGGATGGATGTGTCCATAGGTGTTCTTTCCTTTATCTTACCAGCATTGTATCTGCGCAGCCCAGGCTGCGCCACCCGATTCTTGCTATCATAAAAAAACTCCTCGATTTTTGCCGTTGACAGCCTTTGGGCAGGTGTGTATAATTCGAACTCGCCTCTGCCCCGGCACAACGGGGGCAGTTGTGTGAATCATCCCGGCTTCCCCGTACGCTGGCGGCATCCCGCGAGACGTATGGCGAAGCGAAGACCAGGAGAAAATATGAAATACGTGATTGTTGAAAGCGGCGGCAAGCAGTATAAAGCCGTTGAAGGCGGCACGATTGAAGTCGACCGCCTGCATATCGAAGCCGGTGAGAGCCTCAAGCTTGAAGGAGTGCTCCTGCTGGTGGATGGCGATGCCATCACCGTTGGCACGCCTGTGGTCCAAGGCATCACAGTCAATGCCAAAGTTGTGGAACATTTCAAGGGTGAAAAGACCTACAATTTCCACTACAAGCCCAAGAAGCGCATTCGCCAAAAGACCGGACATCGTCCGCAGTATACCCGCCTCTCGATCAGTGAATTTGAGATGGCACAGAGCAAGGAGAATTAACCATGGCGCATAAAAAAGGTCGCGGTTCCACCAGTAATGGACGTGATAGCAATGCCCAACGTTTGGGTACCAAGAAATATGCGGGCGAGTTTGTCCTTTCGGGGAACATTCTCGTGCGCCAGCGCGGCACACGCATTCACCCCGGCGCCAATGTCGGCAAAGGCAAAGACGACACACTGTTCGCAACCGTCGACGGGCTGGTTGTCTTTGATATGATGCATGGCCGCAAGCGCGTCAACGTCCTGCCCGAAACCGCCATTGTAGCGGCGGCGGCAGAGGCCTAAAGGATTTCATCATGAGACCAAAAATTCATCCAGTTTATTATGCAGAGGCCGAAGTGGTTTGCGCCTCCTGCGGCACAAAGTGGACGACCGGCTCCACGCGCAAGACCATTCACGTCGAAGTCTGCTCGAACTGCCACCCGTTTTTCACCGGTGAGCAATCGCGCATGCTCGACACCGAAGGCCAAGTGGACCGCTTTTATAAGAAGCTCCAGGCCCGCCAGGATTACGTCGAACAGCAGGTGGCCAAGGAGAATTCCAAGCTTTCTCCGAACCGCCCGATTGCCGAGGTGGAATTGGGCACCCGCCCCACTTCCGCGCTGGCCAAGGCCGGTATCACCACGGTAGGACAGTTCCTGTCCAAGCTGGCCGAAGGCGAAGATGTCGTTTTGGCTGTGGAAGGTTTTGGCCGCAAGGCGCTGATCGACAGCAAGAAGAAGCTGCGCGCGCTGGGTTACGAAGTCCCCGGCGTGGTTGCCGAAGAAGCCGCCTAATCCTTGCCCAATTTGCAATATCAGGTAAACTTGACAGGCAGATGCAGACGCATCTGCCTGTTTTTATGTCACAACGATGTGGTGATTTCCGATATGGAAAGGCGCTGTTGAGAGCAGTGATGGAATGTAACTTCTCAATAATCGGTGGTTGAGTGGTACCCTGAGCTTGTCGAAGGGTAGGCGGCGGTGCTATCCCGCCGCCGTACACTGCACCGAACGCACACCTGTCCCGGTGTCCTTCGGGAGTGCAGGTGCCGAAACCACCTTCTGACAACAATTTCCCAGAATATTGAAATGATACGATGGAACGTATCATCTCAATAATCGGTGGTTGAGTGGTACCCTGAGCTTGTCGAAGGGTAGGCGACGGTGCTATCCTGCCGCCGTATCGAAACCACTCTCAACAACAATTTCCCAGAATATTGAAATGATACGATGGAACATATAAACGGTTCGTTGGAAGTGATTTGCGGTTCGATGTTTAGCGGGAAAACGGATGAAATGATCCGGCGTATGCGCCGGGCCGTCATCGCCCGGCAAAAAGTGGAAGTATTCAAGCCTTTCATTGATGTGCGCTATGGCATCGAGAAGGTGACTTCACACGCCGGCGCCGATTTTGCGGCCACACCGGTCAAAAATTCGTCGGATATTTTGGCGAAAATTGGTCGGGACACAACCGTCGTCGGGATTGACGAGGCGCAGTTTTTCGACGACGATATTGTTGACGTTTGCCGCCAGTTGGTGGAGCGCAAACTGCGTGTGCTTGTCGCTGGGCTGGATATGGATTTCCGCGGCACACCGTTTGGCCCGATGCCACTGTTGATGGCCCAGGCCGAACGGGTGGATAAGCTCCAGGCAATTTGTATGGTTTGTGGCGAGCCGGCTTCGCGCACGCAGCGCCTGGTGAATGGCAGGCCAGCTTTTTATAATGACCCGGTGGTGATTATCGGCGCTTCAGAGATGTACGAAGCGCGCTGCCGTTGGCACCATGAAGTACCGCACCGTTAATCGATGGTTGATCTCAAGAGGTTGTTTATCAAAACATGCAAAGCTACCATGAAATTATCGCCGAAACCCTGATAGATGAAGAAACGCTCCAAAAACGTGTCCGGCAGCTTGGCGAACAGATCAGCCGCGATTATGACGGGCAAGACCTGCTATTGATTTGCGTTCTGCGCGGCGGGGTGGTTTTCATGGTCGACCTGATGCGCCAGATCACCGTGCCGCACAGCATCGACTGTATGGCGATTTCGTCTTACGGCGCGGGCGCGCGCAGCTCGTCGGGTAACGTGCGGCTGACGCTCGATTTGCAGACCAATATCGAAGGAAAAAACGTGCTGCTGGTGGAAGACATCGTCGATAGCGGGCGCACGATTGCGCACGTGCTCGAAATGCTCGGCACGCGGCATCCCAAATCGCTCAAGGTCTGCGCCCTGCTCGATAAGGAAGAGCGCCGCGAGGTGGCAGTACCCATCGACTATCGCGGCTTCAGCATCGCAGACAAATTCGTCTTTGGCTACGGCCTCGACCTGGACGAGCTTTATCGGAACCTGCCCTTCGTGGCAGTTGTCGATTTGAAGCGGTACAAAGGCAACGGGTAGTTTTTCTCACCACAAAGGCACGAAGGCGCAAAGAATTCCTGGTTTTTCTTCTTCAAAACTTCGTGTTTTTGCCTGCACCGAACGCAGGTACGCGTGTGCCTTTGTGGTTAATATGTTTAACTTTGTCCGGCAGCAAGCAAAGCCACCAAAACGGAAAAACCCATGCAGGATTACACTGAATTTATCGACGAAATCTTGTTCGATGAGACCTCCATCCAAAAACGCGTGCGCGAACTCGGTAAACAGATCAGCCGCGATTATGCCGGGGAAGATTTGCTCATCGTCTGCCTGCTGCGCGGCGGCATCACCTTTACTGCCGACCTGACCCGCCAGATCAGCATCACCCACGAACTGGATTGCATGTCGCTTTCGTCGTATGGCGTGGGAAACTACGCTTCGAGCGGCAACGTGCGCGTCAACCTGGATTTGAGGGCCAATATCGAAGGCCGCCACGTGCTGCTGGTGGAAGACATTGTGGATAGCGGGTACACGCTGGCGCGCGTGCTCGAAATGTTGCGCACACGCCAACCAGAGAGCCTGAAAATCTGTGTGCTGCTCGATAAGAAAGAGCGCCGCGAAGCGCCGGTGAGTTGCGACTACGTCGGTTTCGACGTGCCCGACAAGTACATTTTTGGCTACGGCATCGATATTGACGAACACTTTCGCCACCTGCCGTTCATCGGCTGCGCCGACATGCGCAAATACCGCAAGCCCCAAGGGTAAGCATGACAGCCAGACGCATTCGTGATGAAGAAGGTCAGTACTACGCCGGGCGCTGGGTGGCGCGCGTGCGCGGGAAAGTCATCGCCCAGGGCGCGACCCGCGAGGCGGCTTACGATGCGGCGCGCGTTTCGCGCCCC
Organism: Anaerolineales bacterium; assembly: GCA_049792555.1. Classification (GTDB taxonomy): domain Bacteria; phylum Chloroflexota; class Anaerolineae; order Anaerolineales; family Villigracilaceae; genus UBA5195. Next base: position 11,183 of record JBARBA010000199.1, on the reverse strand, counting down.
AAAGAGAGAGTTGAAGTCATCCTGATGTCCCCCATTTTTGACCATCCTTTGATGAAAGCCGTGCAGGACGTTTTGCCTGCCGATCAGCCGCTGTATCTCGTCGGCGGCGCGTTGCGGGATGCGCTGCTGGGACGCATGACCCACGACCTGGACTTTGCCGTGCCCTCCGGGGCGATGAAACTGGCCCGCAGCATTGCAAATGGACTCACCGGAGCCTTTTTCCGGCTCGACGATGAGACGGATACTGCCCGGATCGTTCTCCAGCGCACCGACCCTTCGACAGGGTTTCGACAAGCTCAACCTACCAGCTCAGGGCAGGCGGGCGGGCGCGACATGCTCGATTTCGCCGGTTTTCGCGGCGCGGACCTGGAGGCCGACCTGCGCGGGCGCGATTTCACGATCAACGCCATGGCGCTCGACGTGCATACCGGCGAGAGCATCGACCCGCTGGGCGGCGCGCAGGATTTGCGCGAGAAGCGCATCCGCGCCTGTTCGGAGACGGCTTTGAGCGACGATCCCGTGCGCATTTTGCGGGCGGTGCGTCAGGCGGCGGCGCTGGGTTTCTCGATCCAGCCGGAGACGCGCAAACTGATGAAGGCGGCGGTTCCGTTGTTGAAGCGGGTTTCCGTCGAACGCCAGCGCGACGAGTTGTTCAAAATCCTGGAAGGGCCGCGCCCCGATGCGTCGGTGCGCGCTTTGGAGTTGCTCGGCGTGCTGCCGGTGCTGCTACCCGAACTACCCGCCCTGAAAGGCGTGCAGCAATCCGCGCCGCATGTACATGACGTTTGGGCGCATACGCTGGCGGTGCTGCGCCGCCTGGATGAAATCCTGGCAGTGCTGGCTCCGCAGTATGACGAAGCCAAGTCCAACGCCGATTTGCTCAACGGTTTGCTGGTCTTGCACCTGGGGCGCTACCGCCAACAAATCGGCGAACACCTGGCAGCCTCGCTCAATACCGACCGCTCCGCGCGCGCCCTGTTGTTTTTCACGGCGCTTTATCACGACGTTTGCAAGCCGCAGGCCAAAAGCGTGGAAGAGAGCGGGCGCATCCGCTTCCTGGGGCACGACGAGCAGGGCGCGCTGGTTGCCATGAAGCGCGGCATGGCCCTGCACCTGAGCAACGACGAGCTTGACCGGCTCAAGCTGGTCATTTTCCATCACATGCGCATCCATGCGCTTGCCAGCCGCAAACTGGCCGGGAAAGACCCCAGCCGCAAAGCCATCTACCGCTTCTTCCGCGACGCCGGCGAGGCAGGCGTGGATTTGATCCTGCTGGCCCTGGCCGATACACGCGCCACCTACGAGCAAACGCTGACCCAGGAACAGTGGGTCGCCTGTCTCGAAGTCTGCCGCAGCTTGCTGGAAGCCTGGTACGAAAAAGCCGAGGAAATTGTCGCCCCGCCGCAGTTGCTCAACGGCGACGATTTGATGGCCGAACTGAAGATGTCACCCGGCCGCGCCATCGGCCAACTGCTCGAACTAATCAAGGAAGAGCAGGCTGCCGGGCATGTGTCCACGCGCGAGGAAGCGCTCGTCTTTGCGCGCGAGTGGTTGGCTGACGAGCGCACCCGCAAACAAAACCCCAAACCTGGAGGATGATATGCACGAACTGACCGTCAACGGTGTCCAAATTGCATTCGAACGCCAACAAGGCAGCGGTACGCCGCTGGTGCTGATCCACGGCTTCCCGCTCGACCATAACTCGTGGGATGCGCTGCTGCCGCACCTGGAAGGAGCCGACGTGCTGCTGCCCGACTTGCGCGGCTTCGGCGGGTCGGCGGTGGTGGATGGGACGTATACCATCGCCGATATGGCGCAGGACGTCATCGCCCTGCTGGATGCGCTGAAGATCGAAAAAGCGGCCATCGTGGGGCACTCGATGGGCGGCTACGTCGCGCTGGAGATGGCGCGCAAAGTTCCCGGGCGGGTTGCAGGCCTGGGGCTGGTATCCACCCAGACCCTGCCGGATGCGCCCGATCGCAAGGCCGGGCGCTACGCCACCGCCGAGAAAGTCGGCGACCAGGGTTCCGTTGTCGTGGCCGACAGTATGGCCCCCAAGCTCTCGGCGGACCCGCAGCATGTTTCCGCTCTGCACAAGTTGATCCTGGGCCAGCCCCCCGCCGGGGTGATGGGCGCGCTGGCCGCCATGGCCGAACGCGCCGATTCGACGGACTTGCTCCCCACCTTCAAGTTCCCCGTTGTCATCGTGCATGGCCTGGCGGACGCATTGATCCCCGTCGAGCGCTCGCGCGAAATGAAGGCGCTCATCCCGCAAGCCAGCCTGACGGAAATTGCAGATGTGGGGCACATGCCAATGCTGGATGCCCCCGTCGAAACCGCGAAAGCCTTGAAAGGCGGGTTGATCGGTGGTCTCGATATGGCGGCGGGATAGCACCGCCGCCTACCCTTCGATGAACTCAGGGCACCGCTCAACCACCTTAACAGAAAAAGGTGACTGTCGCTTACCAAAGCGACAGTCACCTTTTTTGTGAGCAGGCGAAAGGTTATGGGTAGATTTCGTTCAGCACCGGTTCGTAGGTGCAGCGGCAACCGTGGTTGTGGGAACAACCTTCGTGAGGCAGGACGGGCACGTCGTCTTTCAGGAACGTCCCGCGCGATTCGTAACACAACGGGCAGGCGTCACCCGCAACGTTGATACGGATGAAGGTAACGCGCGGGTTTTCTTGAAAATTTTTGAGCGCTGTTGCATTGACGGAGAATTCTTTCAAGTCTGCCTGGCAGTTGACGCATTGTGTGGCAGTATCTGGGGATGACGCATTGCAGCGTACACAGGTTTGCAAGGCCGGTCTCCTGAGCTTAATGGGATTTGGGCTGCTGCACAATCATGCAGCATTTAGTATTGTACCCCGTGAGGCTAGGCCTGCAAAGGCTTTTGTTCCACGTTCAGTGAACTGGCGTCTTTTAAATCCCCTGTATCCTTCAGGGAGCCGGTCTGCCGCAGTAATGTGGACGTATTGTTTTCCACATGGGCGCGGCGGGTGAGGTTGTTGATGTGCGCAATCAGCACGCTGCTTGGGACAGGTTTGACCATGTAATCATCGGCGCCTGAATCGAGCGCATTGGAAATAACGGCCGGGTCGTCGAGAGCCGAAAGGATGATGATCGGCACCTTGCTCTCGGCGCGGATTTCCTTGCAGATTTGCCAGCCGTCAATGCCCGGCATGGTCAAATCGAGCATAATCAGGTCCGGCTTCTGGGTGCGGGCCAACTCGAGGCCGCGTTCGCCGTCGTTTGCCACAACCACCTCCAGGCCATAGCTGCGCAGCAACAGGCTGATCAAGTCGGTCAGAGCAGGGTCGTCGTCAATGGTTAGTATTTTTAGCGGCATAGTATAGACCTCTGTGTCTTATTATCGCAGGTTTTTCTTTACACCCACTTTGCATATGATTTACAACTTGCCGTGAGCGACGTTACCATACTATTCTACACCAAAGTGGTCGAAGTTTCTCTGCTTTTGGGCTACCAATATGGCGCTGCGTACGATGAGCCAATTACCGGTATATGCCACAGTGTTCGAAAAAGCCGAAAGTGACAAAAGTAATCCCAAAATCCCTAAAAAATCACTGCGTTCTCAATGGCGTGTATGGTAAACTCCATGTGTTGCGAATTTGCCATCAATCGTGATCTACAACACCCAGAGTACAAGTTTAGTATATTTTGTCATTGCGAGGAGCCGTTCCCCAGGCGACGGAGCAATCTCATCTAACCTGCAAACAACCGGTTGCATGAAAAAACGAGATTGCTTCAGCGCGCCTGCCTTCCCGAAGAGACGCCGGGACAGGCTTGGCGGGCGGTGTCAGGGAAAACCGCCTTGCAATGACACCTGTGGGCAGTTACCATAATATCTTTCATTCCAAGGAGTCTAAAAATGGGTAAGAAATGGGTTTATTTGTTCGAAGAAGTTGCCGAAGCTGAAAAGTATTGCGGCGGCGACTGGGAAAAAGTACGCGGTTTGTTGGGCGGCAAGGGTGCCGGTCTGGCTGATATGTCACGCGCCGATGTGCCTGTTCCCCCTGGTTTCACTGTCACAACAGAAGCTTGCAATGAATTTCGCAAGACCAACAATTTCCCCGAAGGACAGTGGGACCAGCAGTTGGCAGCCCTGAAAGTCGTGGAGCAGCGCACTGGCAAGAAGTTCGGCGATGCATCCAATCCTTTGCTGGTTTCCTGCCGTTCAGGCGCCAAGTTCTCGATGCCAGGTATGATGAATACCATCTTGAACATCGGCCTGAATGATGATGTGGTCGAGGGCATGACCAAACTGACCAACAATCCGCGCTTCGTGTGGGATTCGTACCGCCGCGTGATCGGAATGTTCGGCACCACAGCCTTTGGCCTGAGCGACGAACTCTTCGAACACCCGATGAACGAATACAAAGCCAAGAAGGGTTACAAGCTCGACACCGACATGACCGCCGACGACTGGAAAGCCCTGGTCGCCATCTTCAAAGAAGTTTTCAAGAAGAACGTCGGGTTCGACTTCCCGCAAGATGTTTACAAACAGGTGGAACTGGCCACCAAGGCCGTGTTCGGATCGTGGATGGGCAAGCGCGCCATCGATTACCGCCGCGCCACCAATATCCCCGATGACCTGGGCACCGCCGTCAATATCCAGACGATGGTCTTCGGTAACAGGGGCTTCGACTCGGGCCCCGGCGTGGCCTTCACCCGCAACCCGTCCACCGGCGACCCGAAGATGATGGGCGAGTACCTGCTGAACGCGCAAGGCGAAGATGTGGTGGCCGGTATCCGCAACACCAACCCGGTTGAGCACATGACCGAGACCATGCCAGAAATCTACAAGCAGTTCATGGGCATCACCGGCAACCTGGAAAAACATTATAAGGAAATGCAGGATGTTGAGTTCACCATCGAACGCGGCAAACTGTGGATGCTCCAGACCCGCAACGGCAAGCGCACCGCCAAGGCCGCGATCAAGATCGCCGTGGATATGGCCAACGAAGGCCTGATCTCCAAGGACGAAGCCGTGCTGCGCGTCACCCCCGATCAGGTGGACGCCCTGCTGCACCCGCAGTTCGACGACAAGGCCAAGAAAGAAGCCGAAAAAGCCGGCGCTTTCTTTGCCAAGGGTGTGAACGCCTCCCCCGGCGCTGCTGTGGGCCAGGCCTACTTCGACGCTAACAAAGCCGAGAAGATGTCCAAAGAAGAAAAACAGGACACTATCATGGTGCGCCCGTTCACCAAACCCGATGATGTGCATGGCATGATCGCCTCGAAGGGCGTATTGACCAGCGAAGGTGGCGCCACTTCACACGCCGCCGTGGTCGCCCGCCAGTTTGGTATCCCCTGCGTCGTAGGCGCGAATATGATCAAGATTGATCTTGAGAAACGCGTCATGGTTGTGGAAGGCAAGACCGTCAAAGAAGGCGATTGGATTTCCGTGGACGGCACGACCGGCCAGGTATTCATCGGCAAAATCTCTGCCACCGCCCCCCGCCTTGAAGAGCAGACCGAACTCCTGACCCTGCTCACCTGGGCCGACGAGATCTCTGCCCGCAAAGACATCCGCACCCTGGCCGATGGCCGCAAGGCCCCCGGCGTCCAGGTTTGGGCCAACGCCGACTACCCGAAGGACGCCCAGCGCGCCCGCTCGTACGGCGCCAAGGGCATCGGCCTGTGCCGCACCGAGCACATGTTCTTCGAAACCGAACGCCTGCCCATCGTCCAGAAGATGATCCTGGCCGAAACCAGCGAAGAGCGCACCAAGCAGCTCAACTTGCTGCTACCCACCCAGCGCAAGGACTTCGACGGTCTGTTCGAGGCGATGGACGGTTACCCGGTCATCATCCGCCTGATCGACCCGCCGCTGCATGAGTGCATGCCCGACGACGAGAAGCTGCTCGAAGAAGTCATCACCATGCGCGTCAAGGGTGAGACCAAAGGCTTGAAGGAAAAGGAACATCTGCTGGCCGAGATCAAGGGCCTGCACGAATCGAACCCGATGATGGGTATGCGCGGCGTCCGCCTGAGCATCTCCATGCCCGAAATCGTCGAAATGCAAGTGCGCGCCATCTTCGAAGCCGCCGCCGACTGCACCCTGCGCAAGATCGTCGTCCACCCCGAAGTGATGATCCCGTTGACCGGCACGATCAAGGAACTGGAATGGATCCAGCCACGCCTGGAGCGCATCGCCAAGGCCGTGATGGATGAGAAGAAAGTCACCTTCACCTACAAGTTCGGCACGATGATTGAAATCCCGCGCGCCGCCGTTACCGCCGGGGAACTGGCCAAACTGGCCCAGTTCTTCTCCTTCGGCACCAACGACCTGACCCAGATGACCTTTGGCTACAGCCGCGACGATGCCGAGCGCAACTTCCTGCTGACTTACATCGAGCAGAAGATCCTCGTCAAGAACCCCTTCCAGACCCTGGACCGGGACGGCGTGGGCAAGTTGATGCAGATGGCCGTAAACGATGGCCGCAAGACCCGCCCCGAGTTGGAAGTGGGCATCTGCGGTGAGCACGGCGGCGACCCCGAGTCGATCGAGTGGTGCCACATCATCGGCAACAACTACGTTTCCTGCTCGCCGTTCCGCGTGCCGGTGGCGCGCCTGGCGGCTGCCATCTATGCGCTGAAGTACAGCGGCACGAGCAAGGCAGAAGATAAGTAGAAGTAATGCGTAGTGCGTAATACGTAAAAGCGAAAGTCCCGCAGGGCTGGGAAGCCTTGCGGGACTTTTTTGATTAAAAAAGGCCTGGGAGTTCTTACATTGTCCCCGCAGGGGAAAGAACTCCCAGGTCTTTGCGCTACAGCACGCCGCTTCTACGACGTGTTTGCATTTCTGCCAAATCACGATCCTTTTCCCCTATCTGTTTTTTATGCCAAAAGCATAGGGACAAAAATCCGGCTTCTTGCTATAATAAAATCATCATCGAACTGGTGGCTCAAGCTGATTACCCTGAACGATTACAGCATTCTCAACAAGATGCCCGGCGGCGCAAAGTAATCAGAATTTGCCAGACAAACAACATTCCAAATTTCATGAAGGAGAGCACAAAATGAAAAAAAGTCTTTTGATTGTGATCGTCTGTGTGTTGGGCCTTAGCCTGCTGTTGGCTGCCTGCGGCGGCGGGGGCGGCGGCGGTGGTCCTACCCCCATTGGCGGTGTTAAGAGCGACGGCGGCGGCGGTTCCCATGGCGGCGGCGGCCTTCCTACCGATTTAGTCACGGTAAAAAATACCAACGACTTTGAGATTTGCCAGGCATTTATATCCCCGGCCAACCAGAATACCTGGGGACCCACTATACTCACTGCCGCTGAAAAAGTCGCTCCTGGCGCTTCCCTCACATTGATCAAAATTGCCAGTGGAAACTATGACTTGAAAGTAGTCAATTGTGACGGCTCCAAGCAAGCCATCATGCAGTTCACCATGCCCTAATCGCAAAAGATTGACCCCGGGGTTTATTGCTTGAGCCAAAATCGTCCTGTGAGACTCTCTCGATCTCACAGGACGATTTGATTAAGTTCGGCCCTTCACCAAACCTTTGAGTTCGCTTGCCCCCGTATGGGGGTAAAAACTCGGAGGTCTTTTGTGCGCCAAACGCGCCAAGCAAATGAAAACGCCTGGCGCGTTTGGTTTCATGGGCGGAAAATCCACCGGCTGGTTATGCCGAAAAAGAAGCAGCCAGCTTTCTCCAAAACGCATCGCGCTCACCGGGCGTGAAGGGCAGGTAAAGCGTGATGCGGCCGGCCAGGCCGGTGTAGCGCTTGCGGATGGCGGCAGCCAGGTCATTTTCGCTGGCCTGGACGACGAAGGTTTCGAGCATTGGGTCGGTGACCTGGGCGGGCATCTCGTCCCATTGCTTGCGCGCGGCCAGGGACGAGAGTTTTTCGGCGGCGGCCCCCCAGCCGTGCAACTGCATAACCGGGCGATAGGAGGGCGTGCTGGCGTAAAAGGCGATCTGCCGGCGACAGAAGGCCAGCCCGGCTTCGTCACTGGCGGCGAAGATCGTGGCCGAGATGGTCACGTCCGATGCGGGGCGTCCGGCCTTGCCTGCGCCCCTGGCAATGGCGGGCAGCAGCGTCTGGCTAAGATATTCAGGGGTGTGGAAAGGGTGGACGTGGAAACCGTCGCACAGTTCACCGGCCAGTTGGGCCAGACCGGTGTTGACTCCGGCGATGTAAATGGGGATGATGGCCTGGGGGAGATTTCCCCCAGTTGGGGGCAACGAAAACGGAAGCGGCCCGGGGTTAAAGAAGGGCGGCATAAGCGTGATTTTGTAGTATTCGCCGCGAAAGTTGAGCGGGGCGTCGTTTTGCCAGGTATTCCACAAGGCGCGCAGCACCTGGATTTGTTCGCGCAGTTTGCCGGTGACGGAGGCGGGCCATGCGAGGCCGAAGCGGCGTTCGATGTGCGCCTTGATCTGCGTCCCCAGGCCAAGGATGAAGCGTCCGTGCGACTGCGCCGCCAGATCCCAGGCAGTGTAGGCCAGCGTCGCCGGGGAGCGCGCAAATGAAACGGCGATGGCCGTCCCGAAGCGCAACCTGACAGTGTGTTCGGCGATCAGCGCGAGGGGCAGGAAGGGGTCGTGGACGGTTTCGGTCGTCCATAACGCGCCAAAGCCCACGGCTTCGGCAGCGCGGGCCAGCGCGGGCACATCCGTCAGCGGAACGGGGGGCAGGGCGGCGTCGAGTTTCATTGAATTGGCATCCTTTTTAAAGCCTCACCAAGTTTGGCGTGTGACATGTACCCCAATCCTTCTTTATTCAGAGTAAACGAATTTCGTATCATCTCAGTATTTTGGGGGAATTGTTGTTGACAGGTGGTTTCGACACTTGCACCGGCGGCAAGTGCAGGTGTACGGCGGCGGGACAGCACCGCCGCCTACTCAACCACCGATTATTACAATGATGCCGAATTTCCTCGAATTATAATGCGCCTTGCGGCGTCAACACAGCGCCCTGGCAACCGCAGTAGCGAGAGTACCCCTTTGAGAAGTAAGGTAAGATATGAAGATATGGTTCAGACCATATGTATCTTTATATCCATTTCACCCCGGAGGAAGCTCATGTTCAACATCAAGTCAATCGTTCGTAAATTCTTTGTTTTGCTGTTCGCGGCGTCTTTGCTGGCTCTGTTTTGCAATGCGAGAGTCACTCCCGCGCGCGCATCCGTAGCGCCCATTCAATTGGCGCAAAGCGACACAGAAACGCCTACTCCAACCGAATCCCCTTCTCCTACGGAGACAGAGACACCAACTGAATTCCCTGCCCCTACGGGAACAGCAACGGGGACGACGACCGAATCCCCCACTGTGACGGCCACCGTCGCTTTGACGGAAGTCCCGGCTGATACCCAAACTCCCACCCCGACGGTGACACAAACGACTACGGCCACTGCGACAGCTAACATTTCCAACCGTTACGTTGCGCCTGGCGGCGTCGACGCTGGCAGTTGCAACAACCTGGCGACGCCCTGCGCCACGATCAATTATGCACTCAGTCAGGCTGCCAGCGGGAACACAGTTTATGTGGCGCAAGGCACGTACACCGGCTCCGGCGCGGAAGTGGTGCGGATCGATAAAGCCATCGCCCTTTCCGGCGGCTGGGATGCAGGTTTCAGCGCGCAAAGCGGCTTATCCACCATCGACGGCGAAACAGTGCGCCAGGGGATCTACACAACCGGCAGCCATGTGGTTGTAGACCACTTCCAAATTCAGCATGGGTTTGATAGCACTAAGGGGGGCGGAATTCGCGTTGAAGGAGCCAGTAGTGAGTTGACTTTGAATAATAGTATTGTCAGCAACAACGTTAGCCACTGGATGGGCGGTGGCATCTACGCCGGTGGCTCGGTAATCGTTAATAATAGCGCCATCACTGGCAACAGCGGTGGAAATAGCAACACTAGCGGTGGTGGAGGGGGTGGCGGCATTTCAAGCAGCGGCGTCCGTCCTGTCGTTTTAAATAATAGCACAGTAAGCGGCAATACTCTCCTGGGGAGTTTTTATGGTAGTGGCATTAACGGCTCGGTCACGCTGAACAACAGCACCGTAAGCGGCAACACAAACGGTGAAGGCATATATTCCTTTGTCAATACCATTGTACTCAACAACAGCACCATCACCAACAATCAACGCACTGGCATTACGAACGAAGGCGGCCATGTGAGTTTGCAAAACACAATTATCGCCGGCAATGGAGGCTATGATTGTTACAATAATTCTTCGTATGCTGGAACGGTTACAAGCCTGGGCTACAACCTGATTGGCAATCGTTCGTTTTGCTCGTTCACGCAGACCACCGGAGACCTGACTGGCACAAATAGCAATCCAATTAATGCCAGGCTTGGGCCATTACAGGATAACGGCGGTCCGACCTTCACACATGCGTTGTTGCCTGGCAGCCCTACGCTCAATGCTGGCAATCCGGCGGCTCCGGGCAGCGGCGGCAACGCCTGCCTGGCAACCGATCAGCGCGGTATTGACCGTTCCGGCAATAGCCGTTGCGACATTGGCGCTTATGAAGTCGATGGCCCACTGGTTTCATCCATCCAACGCGCCAATGCTGATCCCAACAGCGCATTGCAGGTAAATTTCACGGTTACTTTCTTTGAAGTTGTGACGGGTGTAGACACGATTGCGCCATTTAGCGATTTTTCCCTAACGACAACCGGCGTAGCGGATGCATCCATCGCTGCGGTCAGCGGTTCGGGTAATACGTATACGGTTACGGTGAACACAGGCGCAGGTAACAAGACCATCCGCCTGAATGTTGTCGATGATGACAGCATCCAGAGCGCATCAGGCAAACTGCTGGGTGGCCCAGGCCTCGGCAATGGGAATTTTACGAATGGTCAGATATACACTATACTTACTGTCCCAACTCCTGTCTCACCTGTTGACTCGACTACGGATACCACTCCAACCTATACATGGAGCAAAATTTCTGGAGCAACGAATTACCAATACCAACTTTTAAAGGGTACAAAGACGATTTATACCAGGAATGTTGCGGCAAGCGCCTGTGGCCCATCAAATTGCTCCAACACCCCTACGACTACATTGAGCTTGGGAAGCTACCAGTGGAAAGTCAGAGCACTGGTTGACGGGGTTTGGAAGAATTACAGTTTATTTAAAGCATTTAAGATCGTCGATGTCAAAGCTGGTTTTTGGACTGCTCCAGGGCTTGAGTTCTATGTGAC
>JBARBA010000198.1:0-9695 GCA_049792555.1 Anaerolineales bacterium | reverse complement strand
GGATGGTATGGGCCAGGTTGCGTTCGCCCTGCGCAAGCAGGTGCGTTGCCAGTTTTTGCAAGTGCATACTGGCTTTGTCATACTCTCCGGCAGTTACTTCTGCGCGCGCTTTTTCCTGAATGCGGTATAGCGTCAACTTGGAGATGGCCTGGATGATCGCAGCAGGTGGAGGTTCAACAGACGGTTTGTCTTTTACGGGCACTGAAAGGTGGATGCGGATGGGGGGAGGCGGAGTCTGCGCGAGCGCCGATGAAACTTCGAACTGTCCATCCAGGAGGGTAATGCTATCTCTTCTTTTCTGGTTGGGGCTGATGCGAAGCTCAATCAACACAGAGAGCGGCTCGTCATGCAGGATCGGCCCCAGGGAAATTGGGTTCTGGTTTGTCAGCGGTTCCGCTTCGGGGTGAAGGCGGAAAATATAGCTTATTTCCACACCTTCCTGGTCTTGATGTTCCAGTGTTATGTTTTCTGCGTAAGCGCGCACAAGTGTGGAGAATTTCTCGTTGAGCAGGCGCTCGATGTCTTTTGGCTGCGAGACAAAGATCGAATTTCCGCCGGTGATGTTGGCCAAATGGTCGAGGAAGATATCGTTCCAGCCGCTGCCGATGCCAAACCCACTGATGCCGATTCCTTCCTCGGCGGCGCTTTTCGCAAGCGTGTAGCAGGCCTGCTCGTCGCCGTAGGTGCGCCCGTCGGTGAGCAGGATGATGTGGTTGATGCTGCGCGGGCTGGCATAACGGCGCACTTCCTCGTATCCGGCTTGCAGGCCGCGCAAAATCTCGGTCGCGCCCGAAGGTTGCAGCATTTGTATTTTGGTCTCGGATCGCTGTATATTCGATTGCCGGGTGGCCGGAATAACGACTTCAGCCCGGTCGCTGAAGGTCACCAGGGAGAAAATATCCTGCGGTTTCAGCCGACGGATTAACTGGAGCGCCGTCGCTTTGACCGTGTCCAGTTTTTCATCTTTCATTGAAGTGGAGCAATCCAACACCAGGCAGATGTTAAGCGGCGCTGCGCTGGCTACTCCTTTTTTGTCGTTGGGTGAAAGATCAAGCAAAACGTAAACCAGTTGCGCTTCGTTTAGACGCGGGATTTCTTTGCGACTGAAAAGAATGTGTTGATTGATAAAGGCTGGCAGTTCTTCTTCCGGCCCGAGCGTGGCGTCATAGGCTGATCTGCGCGAGGTTTCCGAAAGGACCTGGTATGCCTGCTGGATATCCAGAAAAAGCTCGGTTTCACCAGGAGCGTTGTTCGTATCGGGGTGCAAGCGTTTGGCGGCTTTTAAATACGCGCGGCGCACCTCTTCCTGTGTTGCGGAACGGAGGACGCCCAAAAGCGCGTATAAACTGGGCTTCTTTGGCATGGCGCCTTACGGGTTAGTTAAGGAGTTGGGCCAGGATAACGCTGATGTTATCAGGTCCCCCGGCACCATTGGCGGCAGCGACAAGATTTTGGCAGGCGCGCTGCATATTGGGCGCTTCATAAATGATGCGCCGCATTTCATCTTCCGGCACGACACCCCACAGACCGTCGCTGCACAACATCAGATAGCCGCCGATTGGGAATGGCGTTGTCACCACATCGGGTTCGAGGGTCTCGCCCTGGCCCAAAGCGCGGTAAAGCACGTTACGCTGCGGGTGGACTGCCGCTTCGGCAGATGTGATCTGGCCAAGCTCCTCGAGACGCCTTACCAGGGAATGATCGCGCGTCGCCGCTTCCATGCGGTGTTCGTTGTACAGCAGGTAAGCGCGGCTGTCGCCGACGTGCGCAATCGTCAATTGCTGGCCGACGACCAACGCGGCAGTGACGGTTGTGCCGCTGCCCGTTGCTTCGCGCACCACAGCAGTCTGCGCCTCCATCACGGCAGCCTGGACAATTTCTTGCATCGACTCGTCCAGCGGCATGGATGGCATACTGAATAATGAATTATGGAACTTCCTCATCACGTAGCCAGAAATGCTGCGAATGGCAGCATTGCTGGCTATTTCGCCATATTGGTGACCGCCCATCCCGTCAGCGATGATGAACAGACCAAATGGCGGGTTGCTGCTGTTTCCCGCAATGGTGCTGGTCAGGGTGAATAGGCTGTCCTCGTTTAGTTCGCGCTGTCTTCCCACCGATTGGGCGCTGGCCACCAGGAATTGGGGCGGCTCAAAACGATTGGTGGCCATGGCTTTAATGGATTGAAGTTGCGTGTCTGATAACGGGGCTGTAACAACGTTATCGGTCGCAGGAGCGCTTCCTTTTTTTCCGAACAATTTTTGGAAGAAATCTAACACGACTGTCTCCTTGTTATGCCGGGCTAACTTAAAGCAGATTCCCGGTGCTCAGGCCAGTAGAGCATACATGAAATGATCTGTTGAGCCAATATAAACAATATCATCGTACACGCAGGGTGTGCCCGTAATAGGGGCCTTTGTTTCGTACTTCCAGCGCAGACGACCGGTGCGGTGTTCCAGGCAGTACAGGTAATTGTCCACGCCGCCGAAGTAGATGGCATCCTTATAAATTGTGGGCGAGCCGTTTACCTGGTGGCCGGTCTTGAAACGCCAGAGTTCCTTGGCGCTTTTTGCATCTACGGCATAGATATTACCATCTATTGAGCCGGTGAATACAATTCCGTCGGCAACATAAGGAGAGACAATGGATGCTTTTTCCATGCGAAAGCGCCACAACAGCCAGCCGGTTTTTGCATCGACTCCGTATAGAAAACTGTCCATCGAGTTAAAGTAGACGCTATTATCCTGTACCCAGGGTGAAGAAGTGATGTTTCGCTTGGCTTTGTAGACCCATTTAACCAGGCCGCGAAGATCGACGCAAAAAAGGTCGCCGGCCTCTGTGCCAAAATAGATCAGGTCGTTGGCTACAAAAGGCGTTGAGCGGATCTCGGCGCCCGCGTGAAAGCGCCAGATCTCACGCCCGGTCACCAGGTTGATGGCGTGCAGGTAGGTGTCGTCTGAGCCAATGAACAGGTGGCCTTCCGCCACACGCCCGGAGGAACGCACCTGGCCGTCGGTGGCGTAAGTCCATACCACTTTGCCTGAACGGGCGCTGATGGCATGAACCCGTCTGTCTTCGGAGCCGAAGTAAACCGTCTCCTCGGCAACCACCGGGCGGCTGACAATGCCTCCGTCTGTGGGGTATTTCCACACAAATTCGCCGTTGGCTGCATTCAGCGCATAAAGGTTGTTATCGTAACAACCCACATAGACCATTCCCTTAAAATAGAGCGGCGTGCCTCGAATTTCATCTTCGCATTGGAATGCCCAGATCGGTTTAAGCCCGGTGCTGTTCCGAACGGAGGCAGATGCGGAAGAAGTGATGCGGTTGAGCAAACCGGTCTTGCGCCCGGCTCCGATCAGCGCTTCTTTGAAATCCTCGACCGTCTTGAAACGATCCTCTACATTGTACTGTAAGGCGGTGTTAATCACCGTTTCAAGTTCAACCGAGACATTTGGATTGATTTTGCGCAAGGGCCGCTCTGCAAAAGAAAACGGCGGTTCCATGCGCGGATCGCGCCGAGACAGGAGGTGGTGCAGGGTGGCGCCCAGCGCGTAAATGTCAGCCGAAGTGGAAGCCTCGCCGCGGTATTGTTCCGGGGGCGAATAACCTTCGGTGCCGATCATCGTCCCTTTTTGGCCGGTCTGGAAAGGTTTGGCAATCCCGAAGTCAACCAGGATGATGTGGCCGTGCTGGTTGACCATCACATTCGATGGCTTCATATCCCGAAAAACGATCGGGTCGGGCTTGTGAGAGTGCAGGAAAGCGAGCACGTCGCACAATTCGATGCCCCAGCCCAGCGCCTGTTCTTCGGGAATAGGGCTGTCGCTTTGGCCTAAGATGACTTCCAGGTCCTTGCCATTGATGAACTCCAACGCCAAGTACGAACGGTTATCCAGCGTGAAATAATCATAAATGCGCGGGATGGCCGGGTGGCTGAGTGTGGCCAGAATATTTGCCTCGCGCTCAAAATTCTGGACAATGGTCTGGCGCACAAGTGGGTCTGGCGCCTGGTTGATCATTTCTTTCACCGCCACCAGCTTTACCACATTGGGAAAGTGCAGGTCGCGGGCGCGGTAGACCGACCCCATGCCGCCAACACCAATCACCTCCTGGATGAGATAACGATTCATCAGGTTGGTGCCAGGTTGCAATTGCCCCGTGGTGCTGCGGTGTTCTGGCTCTTCGTCAGAAAATGGGTTGATCTTTTGAGTTTCCATACCCTTGCGGGGATGCTTCCTGTTCTTTAATAAGTAATTGACAAATTATAGCCCATCCTTGCGTGGATTGGCAACCATTCAACGATTTTGTTTGTCTTTTGGTTTTTCCTTGCGCACACCGTCCTCCAATGGTACTGCGTGCCGCATGTTTTTTTGCAGTATCGTGTGCTGCACGTTTTGCAGTACGTGTGCTGCATGTTTTTTTGCAGTACAATTCAACCGTTACCATCATTGAACGTCGAGAACGTCATGAAGATCCTGGCAGTCAGCGATCAGGTCATTGATCGTTTATATTCCACCACAGTCAAAGAAGCTTATCCCAAAATTCGCATGGTGATCGGGTGCGGTGATTTGCCTTACCCCTACCTGGAATTTCTCGCGACGATTTTTAACGTTCCCATGTTCTATGTGCCGGGCAATCACGACCCGGCTTACAAGATCGACGAGCCTGCTTGTTGCGCCCAGGGTGGTCTCAACCTTGACGGGCAGGTAATCTACGCCAAAGGGCTGTTACTGGCCGGGCTGGGGGGCAGCATTCACTACCCGCCTGGCAGTTCCAACCAATATTCCCAAAACGAAATGTTCCTGCGCGTCTACCGTCTTTTGCCAAAAATCTTTATTAGCCGCCGTAAACACAAACGCGCGCTCGATATTTTGGTGACGCACTCCCCGCCGGCCGGCATTCACGATGACGACGACCCCACCCATCGCGGGCTGCGCGCCCTCAATTTTCTACTGGACTGGGCCAAGCCGCGTTTCATGCTGCACGGCCATACCATGTTCTACCGGCAGAACCTGCAAAGCCACGTTACACGTTACGGGGCCACCGACATTGCTAACGTCTACCCCTTCCGTATCTTCGAAATTGAATAAGGGTGGCTTGTTGAGTTCATCCCGTTTAAGGGCTGTCGCCGCGTTGCGGCCCCTGCCCGTTTAACCACGGTTTTTCAACTTCCCCGAAGCCTTTGTCCCGTTTCTGAGCTTTCCCCTGCCTATCCTGTATTTCCTATTCTCCATTCCCCATTCTCTATTTTCTCTTCTTTAACCTCCAACCCCTGCCCAAACCCCAACCCTCGTTCCTTCAACGAAACCCACTTGCCCCGACCGATCACCAAATGGTCGAGCACATCCACGTCCAGCAGTTTCCCGGCCTGGATCATGGCGCGCGTTACGGCCACGTCATCCGGGCTGGGGGTTGGGTCGCCGCTGGGATGGTTGTGGACGACGATCAGCGCGCTGACGTTGCGCCGCACGGCCACCTTGAAGACTTCCCCCACCCGCACCTGCGACGAATTGACCGAGCCTTTATAAACCTCGACGATGTCGAGCACGTGGTTGCGCGTATCGAGCAGCAGCACGCGCAGGTGTTCCTGTTCCAGCGCCTGCATTTCATATTGCACCAGCGCCGCCGCGTCCGCCGGGGAGTTGATCGTCGGGCGCTCTTCGGGCGCTTCCAGCGTCAGGCGGCGGCCCAACTCGATGGCGGCCTTGATCTGCGCCGCCTTGGCTTCCCCGATGCCGTGCTGGGCGCATAGTTCTTCGATGGGCGCGCGGTGCAGCCCGCCCAGGCCGTTAAAGGCTTGCAGCAGGCGCTGACCCACCTGCACGGCGTTCTCGCCAGGCACACCGACGCGCAGCAGGATGGCGATCAACTCGGCGTTCGAAAGCGCCTGCGGCCCAAGCGCAGCCAGCCGCTCGCGCGGGCGCTCGGTCTCGTGCAGGTCGGTGATGCGGTACATGGGGCGGGGCGTGGGTTCGGACATAAGAGCAGGCGTCCCTCCGACTTTACCAGGTGTAATCGATTGCGTTCAGGAAAGCGCGCGCCAGGAGCATGTGGCCCGTCATATTGGGGTGGACACGGTCTGCCGCCATCGCCATCGGGTGGAGTTCGGTCAGGATGTTGTCAAGCGCAGCCTGCGTATCCACGAAGATGGCCTGGTGACGCCCGGCTAATTCGCGCACCACAGCTCCGTATTCATCCAACATCTTTCGCAGCGGGTCAGCCCGGTTGGGTTCGATGAAGAAAGGCGTCATCAGCACCAGCCCCTTGAGTTGAGGCCGCGTGGTGCGGATCAACGTCTCCAACGTTTTACCATATTGATCCACGCTGACGTGTGTTTCGGTTTGAAGCCGTTGATCAAACTGTCGCCAGACATCGTTGACGCCGATCATCACCGAGAGCCAGTCCGGCTTTAGGTCAAGCACATCGCTGGGCCAGCGCGCAGCAAGATCGGCCACTGTATTGCCACCAATACCCATGTTGATAACCCGAATGCGCGCCTGGGGCGTTGTGGCGGTCAGGAAGGCGTTGACCAGGCTGACGTAGCCTGTGCCCAGCGAATCCCAACTGGCGGCTTCGGCAATCGGGCGCGCCCGGTTACAATCCGTAATCGAATCGCCGATCATCACTAATTTGCTATTGGGTTGAATTTTCACCGTAGTTTTACTCCTAATGTAGTTGGGACGCTGCCTGACCGGGAAACTTTTTGGGGCTATTCCAAGTATAGCATGATCGTTTATGAACGTCCGTTTCAAGCGCGCGGCGTGCAAGCCCTGGCTACTCTGCGTTATCGTCCGGGGTATTGTTGGAGCCAGCCAAAGCCCGTTCCAGGGCCTGACGATAGGATAGAAGAGGCCGGGGCAGAATCGCGCGTATCGGCATGGGGTCGCCAACGAAGTCCGTCCTGAAACTTTCCAGGAAAGCTTTTAGCGCGCCGGGTGGGAACTTGCCCGCCCGCTCGATGAGCGGTGTGAGCGCCTCAACCAGTGACAATGGAATGTGAATTTTAGCGGGGTGCGAGCGGCCCAGTACGTCCGCGGTCATGTCGATCATTTGGTCGTTTGTCAGCACGTCGTCGCAGCCCACGTCGTAACACTGCCCACAGGCGCGCGGCTCGTCCAACACGCCGACGAGATAATAGACCAGGTCGGCGATGGCGATGTTGCACATCTTTTGTTGACCGCTGCCCAAATCGATGGCCACCGGCCCCTTTGCCTGGTTCACCGTCAGCCCAAAGCCGGTCCCGCCCACGCCAATCACCTGACCGGGTCGCAGGATGGTCACGTCGAGGCCGCTGTGCAGCAGGAACTGTTCCGCCTGTACGCGTCCGCATAGCCAGGCGCTGGGCGCATCCGCAGAAATTCCCATCACCGTGATGTAAATCAACCGGCGTGCGCCGCATGCCTGGCAGGCGTTGACGATGTTGCGCAGCCCGCTCATCTCCATTTCCATAAAGCCCTGACCGGCCGCGCCGGCCTGTTGAGGGAAAAGCGTATGCACGGAAACATAAACCGCCCTCACGCCCTCCAGCGCGCGCCGGATCGACGCGCCGTCTGCAATATCGCCCTGCACAATTTCACAGCCGGCCGCGGCCAACTCTTGGGCGCGGGCCGGGTCGCGGGTCAGGCAGCGGACTGCGTACCCTTTGGCGAGCAGCGCGTGAACAACATGCCTGCCAATAAAACCTGTTGCCCCGATGACAAGAATTTTTTCCATAGGTTATTCCCTCCAGATTGATGATGTTGTGCGATTTCGACTTACCGGCTTAACCTGATTGCTTATCAGGCGTCTTTAGCGCCCCAACCTCGCGCTTCCAAAACAGCGGCGCGGCGAGAAGCAGGATCACGCCGATTACGATGCCGCCGATCAGCACGGCGCGCGGCGCGCCCGAAAGCCCGCCGAGCAGTTGCGCCACACTGCCGGAACCCATCGCGCCGAGAGCCGGCAGGCCGATGAGTGTAATGGAATAGAGACTCATGATACGTCCGCGCAGTTCACCCGGGACGGCAACTTGAATAAAGGTGGCGATGATGGTGCCAAAGACGGTGACGGCGACGCCGCCGATGAAGAGCAGCGCGACCCCAAGCCAGAACCATGGGCTGAGCGCGAACAGGATGACCGTCAGGCTGAAGATCAGCCCGCTGGCGATTAGGATGGCCCCCTGGCGTTTGACGTTGCGGATGAAGGCCAGCCCAAAAGCGCCGACCAACGCGCCGCCCCCGGAGGCTGAGAGCAAGATGCCGTAACCCAGCGGGCCGCCGTTCCAGATGTCGCGGGCGAAGATCGGCAGAAGGGTTTGGTAGGAACGTCCGAACAAGGAAGCCAGCGCCGAAAGTCCCAGCAGCGCCCCAATTAGGCGGTTCGTCCAGGCGTACGACAGGCCCGCAAGCATGGATTTTCCCAGGGGGGCGTGCTGCCGGTTGCTGTTATGCGTCTGGACGTTGCGCATGAAGGCCAGCGCCACCAGAACGGCCAGGTAGCTGACTGCGTTGATGAAAAACAGCGTCCCCATACCGAGCGGGATGAGCAGAATACCCGCGATGGCCGGGCCGACCAGCGCCGCGCCGGAGTAAGTGGCCGAGTTGAGTGAAATGGCGTTCATCAGGTCGCGCTGCGGCACGATGTCGGGCACCAGCGCCTGGCGGGCCGGGTTATCAAAGGCCAGCAGGCTCGAACCGATAAACGAGGCGATCAAAATATGCCAGATTTGGATGTTCCCCGTCCAAATCAGGATGGCCAGGCCCAGGGCAATCAGCAGCGCGCCGGTCTGGGTGAAATACAGCAATTTGATGCGGTTGATGCGGTCGACGAATGCGCCGCCCACCAGCGGCAGGACCACCATCGGGACGGCAAAACTCAGTCCGAGCAGACCCAGCCAGAGCGGGGAGTTGGTCAATTTTAAAACCAGCCAGCCCTGGGCCACGTTCTGCATCCACGTGCCGGTGTTGGAGACGATCAGGCCCGCCCAGAGCAGGCCAAAGTTGCGGTTTTGTAAAGCCGCGAAGCGCGGCGCAGCGGTGGTGGATGGGATCATGGGGTTGGGGTGGCTGTTGCGAAACTCAGTTGATAGAAGGTCGGGGACGACGGCAGGATCAGGTTAAAGTCACCCGTCAAATCCAGTTTTACTGTGGCTGCCTGCGTCGTAAAGTCAAGCACGTGGCCGCCGGCTTTGCCGTCTTTGGTCAGGAAGTGCAGGTGAAAGCCCGGCGAATTGATACCCTTGACGTAGGCCGGACACCAAAACCCCACCATCGTGCCTTCCACGTTCGTCAGGTTGAACACCACTTGCTGTTTCAGCGCGTCGGCCAACGGCGGATAGGGCTTGGATTGTTTCGGCGCGGCGCGGGTTTGCACTTTCTGGAATGTGCCGTCAATTCTAATCGCGTAGAAGATATTTTTTGTCGGCAATTTCGCTTCGACCTGTGCGATAAAGGCCTTCATATCCGTCCCGGCGCTCAACGGCTGTTCCTGGTCGTCATCGAAGTACGTGATTGCCATGTACGGAATCATCTGGGTTGGCTTGGCCTCCCTGGCAACCCCATCGTACGTCACCTGATACATTTTGCCGTCTACGACCAGCATCTCGCCGTCCAGCCCGTCGAACGTGCCCAGGCCGATATCGCCGTATTTCAAAACGTCGGCGGCGGAGATGGCGCCGTCGTACAATCCAGCCGACAGGGTGTCCAGGGTGGAGA
>JBARBA010000197.1:0-9550 GCA_049792555.1 Anaerolineales bacterium | reverse complement strand
TCGCTTGCTACTCTCGCTGAACCACCTGTTTTAAACAAATCCAGCACTTACCTGCATATGCCTTTGGCCGCTTGACCCCTCAACTTTACTCAGACTTCAACTCAAATGAAACACACCCAAATTATTTACCCAAGAAGAGTTGAATCTGTTTTATTCTGGAGTGCGAGAACATTTCTTAAGACGAGGTATCAATTTTGATTTTGAAAATGGCTATGTAATTACTCAAGACGGAAACTCCAAAATGGACCTGCGTAACCTGGCCCAGGTTTGCCATCAACATAACAAAAACCAATGGGAGAGAATTGTCGATGCTCACTTTCAACAGCTTGAGAAAATAAAGAATACTGCGTTAGAGAAAAATACGGCCAGCTTTGCAGATAATATCGATGCGCTAGCCATTCGCCTATATCCTGATGGAACTCTAAAAAATGCCGGTTCTGATAATATCTTTTATCGAAAAGATTTGTATGGAACTATTTCTACACTCGTCCTGGACTTGCCGGATTCAATAATGGCTGTAACTCCTAA
Organism: Anaerolineales bacterium; assembly: GCA_049792555.1. GTDB lineage: Bacteria > Chloroflexota > Anaerolineae > Anaerolineales > Villigracilaceae > UBA5195. Next base: position 9,022 of record JBARBA010000197.1, on the reverse strand, counting down.
AATGGTGAACTCGTGGGGTAAAAATTCGGATGAGTTATTTTCTCTCGGGTATCAAAATGTGGTAAAGCTTTGCAAACCAGACATTGTTGAGATAGTTTTGGCTGGTGATATAAAAACACTGATGATATCGAAAAGCGATAATTATTTAACAGCAACGTACATATTATTGCTTGAAAACTTTCCAAAATGCACAGGGGCATTTGGCGCATTAGTTAGCGTACCACTTCGTGACATAGTCGTTTGTTACCCATTTGAAAATAGCCAAAATATGGATCGGGCTATGCGTGTTTTAGCGGATACAACTCTTGACGTTTATAAGGCAGGGCCTGGATCGGTCAGTCCATATTTATACTGGTATTACGAAGGTAAATTTGAGACTATTTATTACGATGAAGGAAAGCGAAAGTTGACTTTACCCCCAGAACTTGCAAGAGTAACACACTCTGACCTATCGGTGAAAGTGTCGTAAAAAGAAACGCGCTGCTTTGGCGTCTACGACGCCGAGCGTCAGGTGGGCTTTGCCCGCGTGGTGACCGATTACGCCACGTTTGCCTGGCTGTGCGACGTTTTCATCCTTGAAGACTATCGGGGTCATGGGCTGGGCAAATGGCTGATCGAATTGATTACGGCCCAACCCTTGTTGCAAGGGCGCTTCCTGCTGGCGACGCACGATGCGCACGAGTTGTATCGGCGCTATAGGGGCTTCGAACCCCTCCAGGCAGCAGAGCAGTGGATGGCGCGCGTTAAACCGAAATCCTGAAGCCCGCGACCCGGCCGTGAAAAATGGTAAATAATCACGGTTCACGGGGTTGTGAAATCACAGGAGCAGAACCGATGCAAAGAATATTATGTGTTGGAACGCTGATTGTCGATATTATCAATGACGCCATCGACAGGGTTTTGAACCCCGGCGAAGGCGTCAGCACAGGCATCGATGCGCAGCCTGGCGGCAATGCCTACAATGTTGCGGTGGATTTGATGAAGCTGGGCCTGCGTGAAAAGCAGGCGGGCTGCGTCGGCGCGCTGGGGAACGATTTCTTCGGCGAATTGTTCGAGCGCGAATTACAATGTTATGGCGTCATCCCTTTGACGCGCCGAATTGCCGGAAAGAGAACGTCCAAGAATGTCATTTTGCAGGTCAAAGGCGAAGAGCGCAGATACCATTATGATGAAGGAGCCAACGTAGACCTGTGCTCTGATTTCGTCATGGAGCAGGTCAGGGCATTTCAACCGGACGTATTTTACATTGGGGAAATCGCGTCGTTGGGAGAGACCAACCAAAACTTGAAGCAGATTCTGGAAACGGCCAAAGGCATGGGCTGTTTGACGGTGGTCGACGTTGTCCCATCGTCCGGCGGCTGGGAATATTTCCGCGAAGCGGCGCATTGGATCGACGTGTTGCATTGCAACGATTATGAAGCAAAATCGTTGACAGATACGGGCGACGCGCAGGCGGCTCTTGCGGCGCTGGTAAAGCTGGGGATTGCCCTGCCGATTGTCAGCCAGGGCGATCAGGCGTTGCTGTGCGCCTATCAAGGGCGCGCCTGGTCGATCCCGGCTTTCAGGGTGGAGAGCGTGGACGCAACCGGGGCCGGGGATGCGTTCACGGCGGGGCTGATCAAGAAGCTGGTCGAGTCTGACGGGAAGTGGCTCGAAGAAAAGCTTGGGATTGAGACAAAATTGCTGGATGCCATCGTGTTTGGCGAAGCGGCGGGGGCGTCGTGCGTCACGGCGCTGGGGTGTACGCCGGCCGTCAGCGAAGAAAATGTGATGCGGTTGCTGGACGGCCAGTCAAGAGAGTTATTTTCGAGAATTACTTCATATAAGCTGTAGCAGCGGTCCGTATCTGCGGCAATGCCGCCCGTAAGCTGTTCAGCCGCCGTTTGGCGGGTAAGCGCATAGCTGGCTTGCTTTTTAGATGATTTGCTCCTGGAGATGAGCGCAAACATGAAGGTTTATTCATTATCCCAGTCAGCAGTTAAGAAGTTGCGCAGGCGACTCATACAGCGTTTGCTCATCGGTTTTTCATTAGCGTCCATTATTGTTATGACCTTGAGTTTGTGGAACGCAGGCCGTGATTGGATTTGGACGCTTTTGATGAGCATAATATCCATTCCTATATCGGTTGGGCTAATTATTTCCTGGTCGCTAAATCAAGCCGAAGAAAGATGGAGAACAATCAGAGTTGAACTCGGTGATGATTATGTTGCCCGCCCTTTTGGCAGCGCCACATTACGGGTTGATAGGAATGAAGTTATATCCATCGATGAAATAAAAGGCGAGCTTTATGTTCGTACCGGCGATAACTTTCCCACGCTTATTATTCCCAAAGAGTTGGATGCTTCCGACTACCAACAGATAAAACGCGCTCTATTTTCCTGGATTCCTAATCATCAATAGAGTCCATGCCAAAGAAGAGTTGAAAAGAACATCGTTGACCGACGAAAAATTCATCCGATAGAGAAGAACGACCATCGTAAAAACGAATAGGCCCGGCTTCATCAGCCGGGCCTGTTGATTCAAATATCGATGCTGGGAGTTCTTCTTTAGTAGGCCTTGAGCGTGACGAGCAGAGCCGCCCAATCGCGCGAGGTGATGCTGCTCTTGGCCGCCGTGTAGGCTCCCGTTGCAGAAACAATCCGCCAGGCCAGCGAAACGGTGATGTTCGTATCCGCCGTCCCGCCGGTTGTGCCGAGGCGCGGCCCGGCGGTGAACGAGTTCGACCACGTCCCGGCGGTGTCTCCGCTGGGGCCTTCAGTCCCCACGGCCCCAACCAGCAATTCGTTGGCCTGGGCGGTGGCGCTTGTGGCGCTCGTGGCCGGCGCAGCGCTGCTGCCGGTGCCGGTGGTGGTTTTATCGAGGACGCTCGTATCTGCCAGGCCGCTGAAGACGCTGACGACCGCCGCCCTGGCTGCGGGCGTTCCGCCGCTTTGCGTGAAGCTGATTGTCGCGCCGCTCGACAGGGGATGCGCGACGTTGAACGCCGCGAAAATATAGGTGCGCAGTTGCCCCGTATTGGTGGCCAGTCCAACCTGGGTGTACGTGTTGCCGGCCGAATCGCTCGCGGCGACGGCCAGGTTTTGCGACGGGTCGGTGGCGTAAGCAACGATGATGTCCTGCCCGGTTGCGACTGCCGCAGTGGTTGTGACCGTCAACACAGCATTGGCGCTATTTTTGATCGACCCGCTGCCAATATCGCCCACGTACGTGATGTTGCTGGGGACGGTTGCCTGGAAGCTGGCGGCGATGGTGTGATCTGCCAGCACGTTCGTGAAGGTGTAGCTCGTCACCGCGCCGACCGATGCGCCGTCCACCAGGACGTTTGCCACCTGGTAGCCGCTGTTGGGCGTGATGCTAAAGCTCTGGTTGTTTCCTTCGGTCACGGTCACTGCCCCGCTGGGGCTGATGCTGCCGTTCGCGCCGGCGCTGGCCGTGATGGTGTGCGTCGCGGTGTTGCCAATTGTGTACGAATAAGTAATATTCCCCGTCGTGGTGTCTACGTACTGAACAGCTACATTGCTTGGCGATACCGTCACGCGCAGGTAGCCCGCGTTGGGTAATACTTTGAGCGTATACGGGTCGCTCTCGCTGTACAAGCTGAACCCGTAGCTGCCTTCGGTCATACTGGGCGAGGGGACTTCCTGGTAGACGATCCCGTCGGTCTTTTCGTAGACGTACTCGTGGTCGTGCCCGTGGAAAAAGGCGCTCACGCCGTTATCGATCATTAACTGGCGAATGGTCTTCGACCACCCTGGACGTTTGGTGTCGAACTGCCAGGTCGGATTCAGGTTGTTGGCGTCCACATTGTACCCGCCCCATTCGAACCAGTTCGCGCCGGCAGCGCCGCCGCGCACGTAGTTTTCCGTGCCGCCGAGCATCTGGTGCGCAAACATGAACTTGTACTTGGCAGTGCTGTTTTGCAGGGTTTGCGTCAGCCAATTGTATTGTTGTTGGCCCAGGGTCCAGTTCCAGCGGTCGCCGGTCGCCGGGTCGTCGCTGCCTTCTCCGGCCACAGCGCCATACGGGTTCTGCATGGTGTACTGGAAAGGATCGAAGACGATGAATAACGCGTCGCCCCATTGCCAGGCGTAATAGTCCTCGCGCAGGTGGTCGCCGCTGATCCGGGTTTCGGATGCGTCAGTGTTGCCGGTGTAGAAGCCGTCCTGGATGGGGGTGGGGAAGTACTGTTTTCGCGCGTTGATGCTGTAGATAGGCTGGGGGTAGGTGTCGTTGAAATTCCAGCCTTCTTCGTTTTCGTGATTCCCAATTGCCAAAAATAAGGGAACGGAAGGGGTAATACGCCCCAGCAAGTCGGCAGAACGCTGATAAAGGTAGTTGCTGTTCGCGGTCGCTGCAGTCGTTACGCCATCCATGGGGAACGTGTCGCCCAGGTCGAGATTAAAGTCGGGGTTGTCGGCGGCAATCCGATCGAGCGCCTGTCGATAGAGCGGAAGGTTGCCCAAACCCGCGACGTTAATGTGCGAATCGGAAGTGACTGTGAATGTAAACGTGCTGCCCGTAGGTCGTTGGGTTCGAAAGGTGTGCTCGGCCCGCGCCACCCAACTATCTCCTGGCACCTGGTATTGCATACGGTAGTAATAGCGTGTGTTGGGTTGCAGACCCGTGATGGTAACTTCATACGCCGCGCCGCCGGTTGCCAGTGCGGTGGTTGTTTGTGCTGTATACACCCCTGAAGCCGTGCCATATTCATAATAGATATTGACATTGGCATCGGGCACCACGTTAATGGCGATGGACGTATTGGTCGGTTTGCCGAGGCATTCCACGCCCGAAAAGGTGATGGTCGTCGCCGCTTTTGCGCTGGTGAGGGGCACTCCAACCAATGCTGCGAGAAGAACCAGGAACATGAAAACTCTTGTGATCCTGGTCAATCGGACGCGAAAAGGCGCTGTGCCCGAATTCGTTTTGGGAAATAAAGTATTATACATAATAGTCTCCTACCCCTATTGGTTTAGTATGGTTTTAGGCCATAAAAAAGCGACTGTTTCCAGTCGATGTCTATAGCCTACTAAGCCGATAGGGATACATTAATATCATGGGATATCCCCGTTGTCAAGGGAGCGGAAAAGCGCAATTTGCAACTGGAGGTAATATAATTGAGTTGGAGAAGGATGGGATCAATGCGAATTTACTTTGCCCGACATGGCGAAAGCCAGGCCAATCGGCTGCACGAGATTTCAAACCGAGGACTTCGGCACGGGTTGACCCGTAAAGGCCGCCAACAGGCCGAGGCTTTGGCCGGACGGCTTCAGGGGATACCGATTACGCACATCTATTCCAGCCCGGTATTACGCGCCATCGAAACCAGCGTTCTTTTGGCGAACCGGCTGAACGTGGATTATGAAATCACCGAGGCCCTGCGCGAATACGATTGCGGTATTTTGGAAGGGCGCTCGGATGAAGTTGCCTGGCAGGGATGGAAGGAATTATTCGACGCCTGGGTCGCGCGCCGGGAATGGGACCGGCGCATCGAAGGCGGAGAAAGTTTCCAGGACATTCGGGCGCGTTTTGAGCCATTTATTGCCGGGCTGGTAAAACGCTACGGGGATAGTGATGCTGCCATCGCGTGCGTGGCGCATGGCGGCGTTTATGGGATGATGTTGCCAGTGGTGTTGAAGAATGTCGATGTGGAGCTTGTTTCACGGTTTGGGTTTGAATATACGGCGTGCGTTGTGGCGGAATTGCGCCCGGCGGGTTTGTTTTGCGTGGACTGGAATGGGCATAGCGTTGAAGCGTCTCCTGGCCTGGCATAACCCAACCTTAATTTTCAACCTAAAACGGATGCAATCTGGTAGAATAAGAACCGCAAGCCGGTCTCTGCAACAAACCAAGAGAAAACCTCGGCCTCCCCCCGGCGGGGTTTTTTCTGTGTATTATATCGAGTGATATTCAAAAACGGACTTGGTCTTGGAGCTTCTTGATGTTATTTGAATTTCTTATACCAAAACGCCCTCTCTCCTTTCAAGCAAGTCGGCATAATCTTCAGGTATGGAAAAGTTTTGTATCTGCTGAAGCAAGCAAGACCTGGGTAGGAATGCCGCATAACGGCAGCAATTTTCACCTGACTTTGGTATATCTCTACAGTGATGCTCCGGTGGATGTCGATAACATTATCAAGCCCATCCAAGATGCTCTTGTAGGATTAATTTACGATGATGATGTATTGATATCTGATGTAGAATCTCATCGACGTTCCTTGACCAGTATTGTCGAAATTGCTAAATATCCTGATTTACTTGTGGAAGGTGTATTATCAGGCAAGGAATGTGTATATGTCAGGGTAGCTGATTCCAGGCCGTTGGAGGATTACTTATCATGAACACCACCAAAGAACTTCATGATCAACTTACAGGGAGGATTGCTAAAAAATATAAAAAGGATGGGTATAAAGTCTACATTGAACCGAAAAATCCAAACCTGCCCTTTGATTTAGGTTTATATCATCCCGATCTCTTAGCTATTAAATCCAAGGACGATGGCTATGTGATAGAGATAAAGGACAGAGCTAGCAATGTGTCGGTGGACAAACTTCGAGAAATTGCCGAAACGGTAACTCAACATAGTGGCTGGCATTTTCTGCTTGTTACCGGTGATGATGTTTCGCCAAATGAAGCAGAGCAGGGAAGCGAAAAACTCTTGTTATCTTGGGAGCAGATCATATCTCGAAACGAAAAAGGAAAAGAGCTTCTTTCGCTTGGTGAAACCGAAGGCGCATTTTTGGCTTTTTGGGGAGTTCTCGAAGCGGTAATGCGTAAACAAGCTGAACAAGTCTCAATCCCAATAGAGCGGTTCCCTACATCGTCTCTTATAAAACATTTGTACTCGCAAGGCGAGATTTCTATCGAACAATTCGATAAAATTATGGAATTGCTCAATGTTAGAAACCAATTTGTTCATGGTTTTCAATCACAATACTTGAATCAGGCTACTACGAAAGAACTTAAAAACTTAGTGACTGAGTTAATAGAATCCTGGCAGCCTAAATAAAATGCAAACTGAACGAACCAACATCCGTAATATCGCCATCATTGCCCACGTCGATCACGGCAAGACCACGCTGGTCGATTACCTGCTGCGCCAATCGCACACCTTCCGCGAAAACCAGCAGATGACCGACCGCGTGATGGATTCAAACGACCTCGAACGCGAACGCGGCATCACCATCCTGGCAAAGAACACGGCCATCACCATCCCCGATCCCGTCACCGGCGAAACGGTCAAGATCAACATCGTCGATACCCCCGGCCACGCCGATTTTGGCGGGGAGGTGGAGCGCGTGATGAACATGGTGGACGGCGTGCTGCTGCTGGTGGACGCCGCCGAAGGCCCCATGCCGCAGACCCGTTTCGTGCTCAAGAAAGCGCTCGAACGCGGACACAAGGCGGTGGTGGTGGTCAACAAGGTCGACCGCAAGGACGCCGAACCGGCCCGCGTGTTGAACGATACCTTTGACCTGTTCATCGAACTGGGCGCTTCGGAAGAACAGGCCGATTTCCCGGTGATCTACGCCCAGGCGACGGTGGGACGCGCCGGGATGACCCCGGAGCTTGGTCCCGATTTGCAGCCTTTATTCCAGACCATCCTGCGCCACATCCCGCCCCCCAAAGTGGACGCGGACGCTCCGCTCCAGATGCTGGTGACGACCCTGGGCTACGACGATTACCGCGGCGTGACCGCCGTCGGGCGCATCTTTGCCGGGACGATCAAGGCCGGCCAAAAGCTGGCGCGCATGAAGGCGGACGGGCAAATTTTGCCCGAAACCGCGCGTTACCTGTACGTCCACCAGGGGCTGGGGAAGGTCGAAGTCCCGGAGGCCGCTGCCGGGGAGATTATCGCCCTGGCCGGTTTGGAGGGCATCGCCATCGGCTAGACGTTGGCCGATCCGCTGAATCCCGTCGCGCTGCCCACCATCCGCGTGGAAGAACCGACGGTGCGCATGACCTTTGGCGTCAACACGTCGCCGTTCACGGGCCGCGAGGGGCGCTGGAGCACGTCGCGCAAGCTGCGCGAGCGCCTGTTCGACGAGCTGCGCACCAACGTTTCGCTGCGCGTCGAAGAGACCGAATCGGCTGAGAACTTCCTGGTCTCCGGGCGCGGCGAGCTGCACCTGGCGATTTTGGTCGAGACCATGCGCCGCGAGGGTTACGAGTTCCAGGTCTCGCGCCCCGAGGTGATTTACCACAACGCCGACGACGGCACGCTGCTGGAGCCGTTCGAAGAAGTCCACATCGAGACCAGCGCCGATACGGTGGGCGTGGTGGTGGAGATGCTTGGCACCCGGCGTGGGCTGATGAGCAACATGGAAGATACCGGCGACGGTCACGTGCGCCTGATCTACGTGGTGCCGACGCGCGGCATGTTGGGTTTCCGCTACCAGTTCCTGACGGCCACGCGCGGCAACGGCGTGATGCACTCGCTGTTCCACGGTTACGAGGAGCTGGTCGGGGCGCTGGCGCAGCGTTCCACCGGCTCGCTGGTGGCGATGGAACCAGGCGACACAACGGCCTATGCCTTGAAGAACGTCGAAGACCGCGGCACGATGTTTGTCAACCCCGGCACGGCGGTGTATGAAGGCATGGTGATCGGCGAAAACGCCCGCGGCGGCGATATTGCCCTCAACGTTTGCAAGAAGAAGCACCTGACCAACATGCGTTCTGCGCACGGCGATATGGAAATCCGCCTGATGCCCCCGCGCCAGATGTCGCTGGACGAGGCGATTGAGTACCTGTCGGACGATGAGTTGCTCGAAGTGACGCCGCTCTCGTACCGCATCCGCAAGCGCAACCTGAACACCGACGAGCGCGGCAAGCAGACGACGAAGGCGAAAGAAGCTCTCGAAGAGTAATCGAACCGGGCGGCCCCATGACGGGTCGCCCGGTTTTTTGATTCTTTGAATAGAACGCGGGCACTTCGACAGGCTCAGTACAGGTAACGCGGATTAAGCGGGTTTGCGCAGATTTTTTTATGTGGTGCATCCTATATTTGACGGTCGGCCCGTAAG
>JBARBA010000196.1:0-9671 GCA_049792555.1 Anaerolineales bacterium | reverse complement strand
TCGCTTGCTACTCTCGCTGAACCACCTGTTTTAAACAAATCCAGCACTTACCTGCATATGCCTTTGGCCGCTTGACCCCTCAACTTTACTCAGACTTCAACTCAAATGAAACACACCCAAATTATTTTGTCTATCAAGAATACAAGGGGAGCAAGGCGGCAATTTGTTCGCGCAAAACAGGGACATCGTGAGTTGCCGTTGACCAAACAATTTTCAAATTGATGGAAAAATACTCATGGAGTTTCTCAGGCCGCATAGATTTCCCGCGCTTCGGCCAGAATCGATTCCCGGATGACCGGCTTGAGTCCATCCTGGGGGACTAAATCCACCGGGCGATGGAATATTGCGGAAAGCTCTCTTTGCATTTGTCCCAGCGCCAAAAAACCGACCTGCGCGTCCGATTGGAATGTGACCAGCAAATCCACGTCGCTTTCAGGGCGAGCTTCTTCGCGCGCCACCGAGCCGAACAATGCCAAGCGCTGCACCTGGTAATGTTGGCAGAAAACGCGCAATTGTTTGCGAGGAATGCGGATATTTTGCATGCCTTTATTATACTCTGGGAAGAAAGTGCAATTGTCGACGCATCCAAAATAGCCCCCGTCCGGGCAAATGCCATCGAAACAAAATCCGCCCCCAGCCGCCGGGATACCTTCACAGCGCGGACAAGCGCCTGCTCATGCCCGCAGAATCAGCAAGCGGATTAACTCCGGTGTGAGCCATGTGCTTTGTCATGCTCTTGCATATAAGCGCGCAGCAAAGCATTCATCCTTGTCTGATAACCTCGCCCCTGTTTCTTAAACCAGTCGATCACATCGCTGTCGAGACGCAAGGTGAGTTGTTGCTTCGTAATTGGTTGGAGGCCGCGCTGAACGACGCCTTTGGCAAACATTTCAGGTGTAACTTCTGGAATGTCCGAGAAGTCAATTTCATCGTCTGTCATGTTATCCAGTCGCTCGAGGTCAGTACCCAATTTGCTTAAAGTATTGTTCTTCTTCATGTTTCGAGGCCTTTCTGGCCGAGATAATCCGAATCACTTTGTTATCGTCCGTATGCGCCACGACAATGACGCGAGATTTGAACAGCCCAAAAGTGATGTAGCGCGTTTCACCATAATCGAAACGTTGGTCTTCAATCGTAAAGACATCATTATCAAATAGGGTTGCTATGTCGTCCGCAAAATCAACTCCGTGTTTTTTGATATTTGCAAGGCGCTTGGTTTCATCCCAATCAAATCTCATGCGTCCAATTGTAACTACGCTCGGTAACTTCGTCAACTATCACTTGCCCCCAGCCGCCGGGACGCCTTCACAGCGCGGACAAGCGCCCGCTCATGCCCGCAGCCTCACAACCCCCGCCGCGCGGAAGGTTCGCGCCGGGCTTTTCACCCGCGCTACCCACCGGAATTGGCATGCTTGACTAATTTGTTGGTTGCCACTCCCAAATAGATGCTTTTGATTTTTCACAAGCCTTTATTCTCGAAACCAAATTTTCTGCAAACTCACGCTTAAGTTCCGACTTAAAATTGCTGTTGTACCAAGCAACTATACTGCCCAATATAATATCAGCCATTTGGATTTCTGGGCAAATCTTTGACTCTGTTGGCAAACATTTTACGAGTGGATAACGATCAAGATCATAATGACGCTTCAGGGATACGTTCACTGAATGAAATAACCTGGTCCAATAATCATCTGACAAACTCAGTTTGTCAGGAATAAACATACTTCGGTTTAAAGAGTATGTTGTCGCCGTTGGGTTTAGGCGATACGCAAGCAACAAATAATAGAATTTAAATATAACGTCTGTTGCATGGCTGTCACCTTTTGTAAATAGCGAGCGGTCAATAATGATACAGTGAAATCGAATGGTTTTAGGCCGCTTGAAAAACATATCTGTAAATTCTCTGTAGCGATGTATATTGCCGCGTGATAAATCAGACCATTTAAACTCATCTGTCCATTTATTGGACTGACAAAGGTTTTGTAAATCCAGCCCTAGATTTTTCCCACTTACAGATGTGCGCCGAACAAATAAGCCGCCGATGCCGAAATATTTAGAACCACTGTGGGTGCCTGCCTCGTCTGAGAAAACCCAAGTTTCGGTTGATTGCCCATTGTATCCGAGTTGGTAATCTATTAAAAGCAAATGTTCTCTGAATTGATTATATTCTTCCAAACGATTTAGATTAGCGCCCATCTTTTTACGTCACTTTTCCACAAAGCATTAGATGCATTTCAATTTACCCTATTATTGCTATTCTCTACTTGCCCTGCTTGTTTCATCCAAAAACCACTTTCAAGTCCGAAAGACTGTATAAATCCGGTTCGTCTTCCATATCGCGCATGGCCGAGGCCAACGAGAATGAAGCCCAATCCTGTTTCTCTTGTTGCTCGGCCTTCATCAACAAATATTGAACATAATCGAGCAGTTCTTCCTGATAGGAAGGGGGTAATTTTTGTGCATACAGGTGGATTTTTTCATCAAGCGTCATGGCTGTTACCTCCGTTATGGATAAACCGTCACTGCCTGCTTTTATTTTACTCCAATACCCTGTGGGCGCGACATCGTGCCTGTAAGGTATGTCATCTATTCACATGCGCCTTCAAAAACATCCCGGTATAACTACCCTCCACCCGCATGATCTCCTCCGGCGTGCCTTCGGCCAGCAGTTCCCCGCCGCGGTCGCCGCCTTCGGGGCCGAGGTCGATCAGCCAATCGGTGATTTTGATGATGTCCAGGTTGTGTTCGATGACCAGCTATTTCACAAGCAACGACGCCTTTGCCCCCGCAACATGTAAATCCGCCAGGGGCAGGGCGTTTGTTTCCAGGCGCGAAAGGTCAACGACCAGGCTGGCGTGATCGATATCAATGCCGACAATGTTGCCCGCTGCGTCGAAATCCACCACGACGCCGGGAGCGACTTCCTGCGAGTCGGCGCTGGTTCTTGCGGAAAGATCGATGTACAACGAATCGGTTTCGGGATAGTAATTGAATTTCATGTTACACCTTGAAGTTCCTGTCTGGGAAAGCGTTGAGAACGGTTTCGCCGTCTTCAAGCGTCACGACGCGCAGATATTTGCCCAATTCTTCGATGAAAACCCATTGGCGAATTCGGCCGTCCGGCTGGACTTCACGCCGGATGGGGTTTTGGAGGGCCAATTCACACCACTCTCTCTTGAGATAAGGTCGTTTTCGCAAAACCTGTTCTTCAAAGTAATAAGCTGTTTTCATCTTCCGGGCCTGTTTTCTTTAATTTTACACCCAATACCCTGCGGGCGCGATGTCGCCAAAATCACCTACTGACATTCGCCTTCAAGAACTTCCCCACATAACTCCCCTACACCTGCATAATCTCTTCCGGCGTTGCCGCCGCAATCAACTTCCCCGGCAAAGATGCCAGTCTTCGATTTTCACGCTGAAACAACATTGCTTTGCATGAACTGACGGATCGGCAGCGAGGTCAGGTAGAGATGATAAAGCCCGGCCCACATCATCAGGTCGCTGTCGTCGCCGAGATCGCCGTTTTGAAAGCGGCCATAAAATTCAATGGTGGAATAACCGTATTTTTTCTCGTAAGCGCGCAATTTTTCGCTGAGTTGCCCAAAGGTTAAGCGTTCCGGTTTAAACATAGCGCCTCCTGAATATGGAGATAATGATCCGGCGCATCTTTCATGCCGCGCATGGCCGATGCCAAAATGAACCGACTTCTATTTTACTCCAATACCCTGCGGGCGCGACATCGTGCCTATAAGGTATGTCACCTGTTGACATGCGCCTTTAAGAACTGCCCCGTATAACTCCCCTCCACCCGCATAATCTCCTCCGGCGTGCCTTCGGCCAGCAGTTCGCCGCCGCGGTCGCCGCCTTCGGGGCCGAGGTCGATCAGCCAGTCGGCGATCTTGATGATGTCCAGGTTGTGTTCGATGATCAGCACCGAGTTGCCCGCGTCCACCAGGCGCTGGAGCACTTCGATCAGCTTATGGACGTCGGCGGCGTGCAGACCCACCGAGGGCTCGTCGAGCACGTAGAGCGTGCGGCCGGTGGCGCGGCGCGAAAGTTCTTTGGCCAGCTTCACCCGCTGGGCTTCGCCGCCCGAAAGCGTGGTACCCGGCTGGCCGATCTTGACGTAGCCCAGGCCCACTTCTTCCAGCAGCGCCAGTTTGTTGAGCATGTTGGGGAAGGCGGCGAAAAGCTCCACGCCCTCCGCGACGGTGGTATCCAGCACGTCGGCGATGGACTTGCCCTTGAAATGCACTTGCAGCGTCTCGCGGTTGAAGCGCGTGCCGTGGCACACGTCGCAGGGCACATAAATATCGGGCAGGAACTGCATCTCGATGCGCAACATGCCCTGTCCCTGGCAGGCTTCGCAGCGCCCGCCATGCACGTTAAACGAGAAACGTCCGGGCTTGTAGCCGCGCACCTTGCTTTCGGGCAGTTCCGCAAACAGCTTGCGGATTTCGTCGAACAGCCCGGTATACGTGCCGGGGTTGGAGCGCGGCGTGCGTCCGATCGGCGACTGGTCGATCTCGATGATCTTGTCCAGGTGCTCGATGCCGTCGATGCGTTCGTGCGCGCCGGGCGAGGTGTGCGCGCCGTTCAGTTTGGCGGCCAGCGCGCTGTACAGGATGTCGGTCATCAGCGTGGACTTGCCCGACCCCGAAACCCCGGTAATGCAAACCAGTTCGCCGAGGGGGAAATGGACGGTGATATTCTTCAGGTTGTTGGCGGACGCCCCTATAATCGACAGTTTCTTGCCGTTGCCTTTGCGCCGCTCTTCCGGGACCGGGACCTTGATCCTGCCCGAAAGGTACGCGCCGGTGAGCGACTTTGGGTGCGCCAAAATCTGCTCCGGCGTGCCCTCGGCGATGATCTCGCCGCCGTGCGCCCCGGCTGCCGGGCCGAGGTCGATGACCCAGTCGGCGGTGCGGATGGTTTCGTCATCGTGTTCGACGACCAGCACGGTGTTGCCCAGGTCGCGCAGGCCCTTGAGCGTGGTCAGCAGGCGGTCGTTGTCGCGCGGATGCAGGCCGATGGACGGTTCGTCCAGCACGTAGAGCACGCCCACCAGCCGCGAACCGACCTGGGTGGCCAGGCGGATGCGTTGGGCTTCGCCGCCCGAAAGCGACCCGGCAGGGCGTTGCAGCGTCAGGTATTCGAGGCCCACGTTGACCAGGAAACCCAGCCGGGCCACAATTTCTTTCAGGATGCGGTCCGAGATGGCGCGCTGACGGGCGTTGAGCGTCGTTTCCGGCCCGTAAAGCTGCTCGGCCCAGGCCAGCGACGTGTTGACCGGCCATTCGGTGACTTGCAGGATGTTCACGTCGCCGACGGTGACGGCCAGCGCTTCGGGGCGCAGGCGTTTGCCGCCGCAGGTGGGACAGGGACGGTCGCTCATATACTCGCTGATCTTCGAGCGGATGTAGTCGGAGTTGGTTTCGCGGTAGCGGCGCTCCATGTTGCCGATTACGCCCTCGAAGGCGGAGTCGAAGGTGGCCGTGCGACCGTCGCGGTTGTGGTAGTTGATGCGCACTTTTTCGCCTTTGGTGCCGCGCAGCACCAGTTGCCGGTGCTCTTCGGGCAGTTGGCCGAAAGGCTTGTGCATGTCGATGTGGTAGTGGTGCGCCATGGCTTCGAGCATCTGCCAGTAATAACCCACGCCCGTCTCTTCACGGACGTTGCTCCATTCCATGGCGATCAGCGCGCCGTCGGCCAGGGAGCGGTCGGGGTCGATGACGCGGTCTGGGTCGATCTCCAGTTTCGCGCCCAGGCCCTGGCAGTCGGGGCAGGCCCCGTGCGGGGTGTTGAACGAGAAGGTGCGCGGCTCGATCTCCGCCAGGCTGACGCCGTGTTCGGGGCAGGACAGATTCTCAGAGAAATAGAGATCAGAGAGTGGAGGGTGGGGAGTAGTAGATGGCGGCGCGTCGTCACTACTCTCTATTCTCTTTTCTCTATTCTCTACAAGACTAACCGTCACATACCCCTCGCCAAATTTGAGCGCTGTTTCCACCGAGTCGGTCAGACGCGTGCGCGCGGCCTTTTCATCGTCTTCGGTGGCGGCGTGGCTGATGACCAGACGGTCCACCACCGCGTCGATGTTGTGGATTTTGTAGCGGTCAAGCGTGATCTCGTCGTCCAGGTTGTAGGGCACGCCGTCCACGCGGGCGCGGGTGAAACCGGCCTTGCGGATTTCTTCGAAGACGGCCTGGTAGGTGCCCTTGCGTCCGCGCACCACCGGGGCCAGCAGCATGATGCGGCTGCCGTCCGGCAGGGACTCGATGGCGTCCACAATTTCCTGGGCCGATTGCTTGACGACCTCGCGTCCGCAGACCGGGCAGTGCGGAATGCCGATGCGCGCGTACAGCAGGCGCAGGTAGTCGTAGATTTCGGTCACGGTGCCGACCGTCGAACGCGGGTTGTGCGAGGTGGATTTCTGGTCGATGGAGACGGCCGGCGACAGGCCCTCGATGTAGTCCACGGCGGGTTTGTCCATCTGGCCGATGAACTGGCGCGCCTAAGCCGAGAGCGACTCGACGTAGCGGCGCTGGCCCTCGGCAAAGATGGTGTCGAAGGCCAGGGATGACTTGCCGGAACCGGACAGGCCGGTGATGACAACGAACTTGTCGCGCGGGATTTCAACCGTGATATTCTTCAGGTTATGTTCGCGCGCGCCAACAACACGGATGACGTTTTGAGACATAGGGATGCCAGGGGATTGGAGAATAGAGAGTGGAGAATAGGATTATGTTTGCGTAACGACCCAGGAGCGACAGGTGAATTATAGCACATTTGTTTTATTTTACAGCGCAAAGACCTCCGGGATTTTTAAAATCCCGGAGGTCTTCTTCTTTGGGATGCGCAAGCGCCCCGCCCCGCTCACTTTTGCGGTTGATAGCGTGACACGCCGTTTGCGGTGCCAACCCACAGCGCGCCGTCCGGCGCGACGGTGATGGAGTTGACCGGGCCGTTCGCCCGACCGTCGGCGCTGGTGTAGCTCTTCCACGATGTCCCGTCGAAACGCGATACACCGCCCTGGGTTGCAACCCACACTGCGCCGTCCGGCGCCACGGCGATGGAGTTGACCGGGCCGTTCGCCAGACCGTCGGCGCTGGTGTAGCTCTTCCACGCCTTCCCGTCGAAGCGCGACACACCGCCACCGGTGCCAAACCACAGCGCGCCGTCAGGCGCTACGGCAATGGAATAGACCCGGTTGTCCGCCAAACCGTCGACGCTGGTGTAACTCTTCCATGATGCCCCGTCAAAGCGCGACACACCGCTGCCGGTGCCAAACCACAGCGCGCCGTCAGGCGCTACGGCGATGGATAAGACACCGTTGCCCGCCAGTCCGTCGGCGCTGGTGTAGCTTTTCCACGACGTCCCGTCGAAACGCGATACACCGCCACCGGCGCCAAACCACAGCGCGCCGTCAGGCGCTACGGCGATGGGCTGGACATCGTCACTCACCAAGCCGTCCTTGCTGGTGTAGTTTTTCCACGACTTCCCGTCGTAGCGCAACACGCCGGTGTTGTAGACGCCAAGCCATAGTATGCCGTCCGGCGCTACGGCAATGGACGAGATATTGTTGTTCACCAGACCATCGGCAGTTGTGTAGCCCTTCCACGCTGTCCCGTCGAAGCGCGACACGCCATTCCAGGTACCAAACCACAACACGCCATCCGGCGCTACGGCGATGGATGTGACATCGTTGTCTGCCGGGCCGTCGACGGGCATGTAGTTCTTCCACGACGTCCCGTCAAAGCGCGACACGCCGCCATATTGGGTGCCGGCCCACAGCGCGCCATCCGGCCCCACGTCGATGGATATGACATCATCGTTCGCCAGACCGTCGGCGCTGGTATAGCTTTTCCACGATTTGCCGTCAAAATGCGCCACGCTGCGCGGGGTGCCAATCCACACACCATCCGACGCCGCAACAATGGCGTTGATCTGGTTGTTTGTCAGGTCAGCGGAGGGGGTATAGCGTTTCCACAATTTTCCGTCGAAGCGCGACACGCCGTTGTTGTAGGTGCCAACCCACAGCACGCCGTCCGGCGACACGGCGATGGACAGGACATTGTTGTCCGCCAAACCGTTGGCTTTGGTATAGCGTTTCCACGACTTCCCGTCGAAGCGCGACACGCCGCCCTGGGTGCCAACCCACACCACGCCATCCGGCGACACGGCGATGGACGAGACAGTGTTGTTCACCAGGCCGTCGGCTTTGGTGTAGCTCTTCCACGCCGTCCCGTCGAAGCGCGACACGCCTTGACCGGTGCCAAACCACAGTGCGCCATCCGGCGCTGCGGCAATGGAAGTGATATCGTTGCCTGCCAGTCCGTCGGCGCTGGTGTAGCTTTTCCACGACGTCCCGTCGAAGCGCGACACGCCACTATTCGTAGCGCCAAACCACAGCGCGCCGTCCGACGCCACGGCGATGGAGTGGACATCGTTGCTTACCAGGCCGTTGTCTACGGTGTAGTGTGTGTATGCGCCATCCGGTCGCCATTCAACTACGCCGCCAGGCCCGCCAGCCCATAGGTTGCCGGCCTGATCAATGGCCAGGCCATTCACCTCGTTGGTGTTTGTGTACGAAGTCCAGCCGGGATGAACCACAGGCAAAGACGTTGGAGTCGGTGTTGGAGTGATGGTTGGAACCAGGGTTGGTGTGGGTGTTAGAGTCGTGGCCGGCGCGAGCGTTGAAGCTGGGATCGGCGTAGGTATGGGCGCTGGCGTTGGCTGGCACCCGACCAAAAACAGGAAAACCAATGCAAGGACGATCAGCTTTTGTGTTGCATTCTTGTGTGCCATGATTACCTCCTGTGGAATGAACGGAAATGCGTACCAAAAACTTCCGAAGTCGCTTGCCCCCGCATGGGGGTTAAGGCTTCGGAAGTTTGGTAAGAATGGACATTTTTCCAACCTGTGTCATTTTCATTTCTCGATAGGTTGTATGATTGAAATAAACGGCGTGTCAGACTTTTGTGAAACGGGCAGGTAACAGACAATGGATATGTCCTTTTCATCAACGATGACAAGACACACCGGGCGCGTTGGATTGGCGTGCGCGATGAAATCCTGCGACGAAGTCAAATCTGTCGACGATGCGCTCAATGTTGCGTTCAACGTTGGATAGGTGTCGTGAAGGACGCCATCGCGATACCAGGCATTGAGTAATAAACCATTTCCCACAACGGCAATGTCTGGGCGTTCTTTCAGGACATAGTGGTAATACCACAGGCCGAAGAGGGCCATGTCGCCTTTTGTCACCACAATGGCCTGCGGCGGCAGCGCAGCAACCGCCTCTTGCGCAAACTTTTCTGAGCTGTGGTCCTTCGAAAGATCAATGCTGGGATAATTCATTACCGCCATTCCCAAAAAGGAAGCCAAAAGGATGCCGCTCACGCCCAGGCTTATCCAGTTTTTTCTTTGGGCCAGTTGCGTGCCGATATTTCCAACACCCAATCCAATCCAGATCGCAAAAACAAGAAAGAATGGCAATAAGTAGACATAAGAGTCAGTGGTGGCATAGCCCAGGGACCAGACGATACTAACAACGGCCACCCATCCGCTGACCAAGGACAGCCGGGACAGGGAAGAGTTTCCCAAAAGATGATAGAGACCTGCTAGCAATCCCAGAACCCCAAATTGCGCCAGCAGCATCTCTGCTACGGCGA
>JBARBA010000195.1:0-3167 GCA_049792555.1 Anaerolineales bacterium | reverse complement strand
ACATAGATATGACCAAAATCGATTACCATTCCGGAAAGGCCAATCATCACCACGGTGAAAAGGGCCACGATGGTGGCTGTTACGCCGCGTTCATCGCTGCAGTATGCGCGGATTAAGGTAATGAAGGGATTTCTCGATTGGGTCATTCCACAAGCTCCGTCGTCGAGGAAGACAGATTGCAGGCCGGAAGGCTGACGCCGACAATCGCGAGAGTACATGCATAGGTTGCAGTCAGGCTCGACGGCTGACCCTGGGCGCCGGAAAGCGCTGTCACACAGCCGGCATCGCTGGCGCAGGGCGCGCCATTGACCGTGAATGTCGGTTTAATATTTTTGAAGGTTAGGCCTGGCGTGCCTGTTTGGAGTGCAGTCGTGGCCAAAGTGTATGGCGTCGTGCTTGACCTGCTTATTGCGAACACGCGCTCTGCTTCCCGCACGCCGTCGGTGAGCTGCTCATAATTGTTAAAGGTAATGCCGAACGCCATGATGGCGGTCAAAATGGTCAGCAATATAGGTAGAACGAGTGCGAACTCGACGGCCGACGCCCCCTCGTTCCGCTTCACCGCTTTAGCCAAAAAGTTCAATGTACTTCCGATAGCCTTCGACATTATTCGCCGTCGTATGCAGTACCGATTGGCGTATTTAAGAATTCATTAACATATTACCTGGCCGGTTTAACAGTCGCCAATGCTCCAATTTCAATTTCCTGGCTTAATGATGAATGCAGAATTTCCGGCATTCGCTCTTCTCAAGAGAACGCAGATGGACACAAAGATGGACCTAAATGTAGCGTTAGCCAACTGCGCATCTTCGCGAGATAACTGGATTACGGATCGTCGAGAAGATCTTTTTGGTGCGGTATCAAATAGAACCAGCCCTTTAAATTCATCTGTACGTCAAAAAGCATGGTTAACAATATCCCAACACAATTTCCGCGTAGCTGCCTTCCGCTTGGACAATGCCTGCCTATAAACTTTGGAAGTTTCGCCGCGTGTCGGACGCAACTAACATTTCCGCGCATCGTCCGTGAACCGTCAATGTTTCACGTGGGTTGACGGACGAACCGAGCCCAAGGACGGGGCAGCGACCCCAGACAGATGATATCTCTGCCATTGGAATCTCAGGGAGAAATGACGGCTGGCGATTGGGAAGATGGCCCTTGTTTCATTGCCGGCACGGTGGGCAAAAAGGTTGCGGCTCCTGCGGCAGGTGGCGTTGAAATCCTCAATAAATGGCTGTCCGGCCGCCCTGTGCGGGCATGCGCGGGACCTGGCCATTCCAGGGGGCTGGGGTATGGGTGAGCATTAATTAACCCTGAAGGTTCGCTATGCCATTATGAACGCATGCAGAATCAGTACGAAGACGATTTTCTTTGCGTCACGGCTCTTACCAAACGGTTTCTGGGCGGCAACGGAATTTGCGATGTGTCGCTGTCGATCCCGCAGGGCTCGATTACCGGCTTCATCGGCGTCAACGGCGCGGGAAAAAGCACTACGCTGCGTTGTGTTCTCGGCCTTATCCGCCCCGACGCCGGCCAGATCCGACTGTTCGGTGCGCCGGCTTGCGTTACGAGCCGCACCCAAATTGGGTTTCTGCCTGAGGATAGGGGATTGTTCCCGCACGAGCGGGCGCGCGAGGCGATTGCCTTTCACGGTCAGCTGAAGGGCATGGGTCGGCGGCAAGCGCTCTTCGCTGCCGATAAACTGCTGGAGCGTATTGGCTTGGGGGGGCACCAGTCGGCGCGCATCGAGTCGCTTTCCAAAGGCAATGCCCAGCGCGTGCAGGTGATCTGCGCCATGGTTCACCGGCCGCGGCTGCTAATCCTTGATGAACCACTCTCTGGTCTGGATCCCATTGCGCAGGCCGAAATGCTGTCATTGTTTGCCGAGTTCCGGGGCGCAGGGGGCGCAATTCTTTTTTCCACGCATTCCATGGCCTCTGTCGAAAATTTTTGTGACCGCGTCGTTATGCTGGCAGCCGGGCGCACGGTGTTTGAGGGCAACCTTGGCGAGGCTTGTGAGCGCGCGCCTCATGGCGCAATGGTGGTTACAAACGATGAGGCGGGTTTGGTGGCAGCTGCAGAGGCTGTAGGCGGACGCGCACAGCCTGTTGCATCTGCTATCGGCGAGGCCAGAAGTTGGCGCGTTGTCCTGCCCCGCAATGTCACGCATCCCGCCTTGATCCGCGCGCTGGTCGAGCGCGCCGTAACCATTCTCGCCTTCCAGCCGATTAAGGCCAATCTTGAAGGAGCATTTTGGGATATGGCAGCCGAGGCAGTGCCGAATCCGGCTGCCCGTAGCAGGGCAGCGTGAACGCGCCGCTTGACCCTTGGCAGGAGCGGTCCCTGCAAAGGTTCATGGATCTTGGAGAGCGGGCATTTTTCCTAATACTGTACGCTGAACTCGTCGTGAGACTCTGGCACAGCGTCATACTGCAGCCCTCCAATGGCATTGCTCTTGTCTCAGAGGGCCTCGTCGTGTCTTTTATCATCATTCGACGCGACGCGCTGATGGTCACAACCCGTCCCCTGGATTGGCTGGTTGCGCTGATCAGCACTGCCCTGCCGATGCTCATCAGGGCCGGCGGCACTTCGCTTACGCCGACCGTAATTGGCACGACTTTCATGCTCATTGGCCTGCTCTTCAGCATCCGTTCCAAGCTGACGTTAGGCCGTAGTTTTGGTTTGGCGGCGGCCAATCGCGGTCTTGTCCATTCGGGGCCATATGCCGTTATCCGTCATCCAATTTACGCAGGTTATATACTCGGCTATGTGGGCTTTTTGCTCAATAACCCGCTGAGTTGGAATTTCGCTTCATACGTGGTGGCAATCTCCCTGTTTGTGTGGCGCATCATGGCCGAAGAGAGGGTGCTCTCGCAGGATCCCAATTTCGTCGCATACATGCACCGTGTCCCTTATCGTTTGGTTCCCGGTCTATTCTAGGCGCGAACAGACCTTCATTCACTGCGGCCTGCCAATTTCAATGAAGACCGATCGAGTTAGAAATAGTGGTAATTGCGAGCGATCTGCGCTCTGCGGTTTGGGAATGTGGAGAACGGCGGAATGAGCGCGCCTGTGTGGCTGATCGCGGAGCGGGAATTTCGCACCTATGTGGCGACTTCCAGCTTTTGGGTCGCGCTCGCCGTCGGGCCGATCGCGATGGGTGGTGC
>JBARBA010000194.1:0-3032 GCA_049792555.1 Anaerolineales bacterium | reverse complement strand
GTCCTGTGTTGATCATTCGGAAGAATTTGACTTCAGAAATTGCCTGTAAATTTAGAACAGGCGAACCAGTTTCGTATCCAGGGTATAACGTGGGCCGTGACCGCAAAAATTCGGGCGGGAATTATTTTTACTTGATGACAAATTCAGTAAGCAAGTAATGTTCTTTAATTATACATGATTCCTTAACAAATGAATATCTTTTTCATAACAATGTCACCGGCAGCGGGTCATGAACGACCCAAACGGGCCGGACGCGCTGCAATTGCCCGCTGTCCACACCGATAACGGCGCGGTAATGCTGGCGACCGAGAAAAGAGAGCGAAAATTCGGAGTCTGGCTCCGAATTTTCGCTGTATAATCAAACCATGCTGACACGCACTGCCTATCTCGAAAAACTTGCGCTGGCGGTCGAGCGTTCCCCGATCACAGCGCTGCTTGGGCCGCGACAATGCGGCAAAACGACGCTGGCCCGGCAGTTTGCCAATGACAAAAAAGCCACGCTCTTTGATCTGGAATCCATTCCGGACCAGCGCCGTTTGCAAAACCCCGAACTGGCGTTGGCCGACGTGGATGGACTGGTTGTCCTGGATGAAATCCAGACGATGCCTGAACTGTTTGCGGTCTTGCGCGTGCTGGTGGATCGTCCCAGTAACCGGGCGCATTTCCTGATCCTGGGCAGCGCAGCGCCTGAAATTATCAGGAACACATCCGAAACACTGGCCGGGCGCGTGGAATTCGTCGAACTGACCGGCTTTGACCTTTCGGAGACCGGCGCGCAGCACAGCGAAACGCTCTGGGTGCGCGGCGGTTTTCCGCGCTCGTACCTGGCCGAGAGCGAAGATGACAGCATCGCCTGGCGCGAAGGCTTTATCCGCACCTTCCTGGAACGCGACATCCCGCAGTTGGGCATCAATATCCCTGCGCAGGCCATGCGGCGCTTTTGGACAATGCTGGCGCATTACCACGGCCAGACCTGGAATGCCTCAGAGTTGGGACGCTCGATGGGCTTGTCGGATAAATCGGTGCGTTCGTACCTCGACATCCTAACGGGCACGTTCATGCTGCGCCAGGTGCAACCCTGGTACGAAAACCTGGGAAAGCGCCAGGTAAAAGCCCCCAAAGTCTATTTCCGCGATACGGGGCTGCTGCACGTCCTTTTGGATATTCACGACCGCCATGCCTTGCTCGGACACCCCAAAGTGGGCGCGTCATGGGAAGGCTTCGCGCTCGAACAGGCGCTCCAGGTCTTCCACCCGGCGCAGGCCTATTTCTGGTCCACCTACGGCGGCGCTGAACTGGATTTGGTCTTGATGCGCAACGGGCAAAAATACGGTTTCGAGATCAAATTCAATGAAGCGCCCAAACTGACTACTTCAATGCGCGCCGCCGTCGAGACGCTGGGACTGGCGCACCTGTGGGTCATCTACCCCGGCGAACACGATTACCGCATGGCCGAAAATATCACCGCCTGGCCCCTGCGGCAGGTGGGGGAATTGTCGGGGCAATAACGCCTGATGGTGACGGTAAAGGATCAGCAAAACAAAAATTCGGAGTTGATCTCCGAATTTTCGCTGACTGAGATGTTGTAAGCGGTTGGGGATTATAATAACAAATGTTGAAACGACTTACCCCGTACAAAACCGACAGAAAGGCAGCGCAAATGATGGAAGTTCCGATGACAGCCATAGAAATGACAGGGACTGTTGATGAAAATCACCAACTTCGATTGGATGGGGTGCTTCCCTTTGCGGGGCCGCAGCGCGTGCGTGTCATTGTCCTTTCCCAACCCGCAGAAATTGCCGACGATTGGAATGAAATGGAATGGCTGAAAGCCTCCTTGAGCAACCCCTCCTTTGCGTACCTGCGCAACCCCGAAGAAGACATCTATACCATTCACGACGGCAAGCCATTCTATGAAGCATAAGATTGTGCTTGTCCCTTTTCCACAATAGGGTGGGCAACGTTGAAGCATCAGCAAAACAAAAATTCGGAGTTGATCTCCGAATTTTTTTGGATGAAATGTTTTGAACGGACGAGGGGCTGACCAGGATTGGCCTTTCACCGGCAAGCAGGCGATGATTAACAACATCATCGTCGAAAAGTTTCATGTCTGGTTCTAAACTGGCGGCGGGGTGGGTAATTACTGCCCCGCCGACCACAATTGGGCAGCTTTAGCGTTTTCTGTGTTGTCTTCGAGATGGGGAAAAGCCGCTAATCCTTTTGATCATTGGCTTAATCTTTCCCATTCAGCCTGCGCTGAACGGAGAATGCATCATCCAAATATTTCAGGGTGTTGTTTGGTGTAATTATTTATCATTACGGATGATATGACAATGGCAGCTATATTAACGGGTAGACTGCAAAAACAGCCAAAGCCGCCTGTGGCGATATCAATAATAATAGCAATGATATCCCATACAAAACCGCCGACCAACAATGTCACACCGGGGCCGACTTTGTTGCTATAGATCCATCCAATCCCATATATCCCAAATAACCCGGGTAAAATTTCCAGAAGTAATGCTGTACTGCGGTTTTTGGACGGGTGTTGGAAATAGGCAGGTTGCGATTGCGGTACTTGTGACATATGTTCTTCTCCTTTTTGTTTTTGTTGTTTTGTATAAAAATATTGTGAAAGGGGCTGCCCAATATGTGCTTACTCGCCAAACGGCGGCTTAACAGATTATGGGCAGATTTCAGGCAATCTTACACTTTAATTTGGGTTCAGAACCCAATTGCCGCAGTTATTTTGGGGGCAATCCGATCTGGAACCCAAATGCCGCAGTATTACTCGGCAAGCGGACGGCGACTTTTCAGGACACATGGCGTGGTGTTCGGCGGCACTCATTATTTTCCTATTTGACTCTACTGCAATTGCTCGATTCTCAAAAATTGCACATAATTCCTGCCCACTTCGACGACGTTTTTGGGCGTTTCCATGAGAATTTTGCGGCTATTTTATGCCTTTTCGCCAACTTCACCCCACTTTCGTCTAATGAAAATGGCGAACCGACCTTTTTGCAGTGGAGTCA
>JBARBA010000193.1:0-1909 GCA_049792555.1 Anaerolineales bacterium | reverse complement strand
GTTTACCGCTCAAGACGACCCCTTGGCTGCCGGGAACGGGAGCGCAGCGCAATACCCCAGGCTCCAGCACCCCTCCCGGAAGGCTGACTTCCACCCAGACAGAATCTTGCCTTTCGGTGATTTTTGTAAGCAGGGATGGGGCATCGAGCGTCGGTTCGACGGCCGGAAGCGGCAGCCAGCCGTAACGAACGTCGTACATCGTGAGCGGCGCGCCATTGGTTCGAGCGCCGATCATGGCTGCCAGCCAAACCGGGCCGCGCCCGTAGATCGAAACCGGCTTGCCTGCCGGGAGAAGCGCCGCCGCTTTTTCCAAATCTTCCGGTTTCCATTGGGGCGCGGTCGATTGGCGCGCGGGGTCGATTTGCGCCATCAGCAGGCGCTCCACCACCGGCGCATATTGGGCGTAACGCAGGTGAATTTGCTCCAATTCGAGCGCTTCGTAACGGCACAAACCGGCTATCCGCTCGAACAGCGCGCCAAAGGTCAGATCGGGGAGGGGATTTTGGCGGTCCAGCCCTGAAATCGTCCCTTGCAGGCAGGGAACCGTGCGGGAAATTTGGCCGGGTTCATCCAGGCTGGAGCGAAGTTCGGCGATCAGCGGCACGCCCTGCTCGCGCAGAATCTCCTGCCAGGCGGCGCGGCCTTCGTCGTCTTTGTAGAGCAAGACGGCGTGGGTGCAGGCGCGGATGAGGTCGAATTGTTCGCCGCGCGGCAGGCCGCCCACATCCACCAGCAGCGGGACGAGCCGTTTTTCGATGACGCTTTTGATGTGGGCCACGAATTCGGCTGTGTAGCCGGTTTTGTTTTGGGCGCGCAGGATGCGCGTCACGCCGGGGTCGCCGCGCAGGAACCAGTCGCCTTCGCCGTCGGGCGCGGCGCGCAGCAGGTAATGGGCAATTTCGAGCTGCCGCAGGTGTTGGGTCAGCATAAAAGAAAGCACCGATTTGCCGCAATCGGGCGTTCCGGCGATCAAAATGGCCGGGAAGTGATACAGATCAGGAGGTGTTTGCATTGGATCAACCTTTCGTTTCGAAATCGACTTTGGTATGCGCCCTGGGCGGACAGCCCCAGGTTGTCACGATGACGCTGGATTTGCTGCTGGCGCGCGGCGAGGCCATCGACCAGGTGGTTCTCATCTATATGGCTTCCAACCCGCGTTATTTCCAGGCGTTCCAGCGCCTGACGGGCGAATTTAGCGGCGACCGTTACCAGGGGCGCATGTGCCGCCTGCGCGGGATCCCGATCCGGCTGGCAAACGCCGACCTGGCCGAGGCGCGTTCGCCGGTGGAGGTGGATGCCGTCTGGCAGACGTTTCATCGCGTTTTGAGCGATTTGAAAAGCAACGCGCAGCAAATTCACTTGAGCCTGACCGGCGGGCGACGCATTATGGCGCTGGCGGCGCTTTCGGCGGCCATGCTCGATTTCACCACGGCCGATCACGCCTGGCATATTTATACCCCGCCCGACGTGACCGAGCAGATCAAGGCGAGCGGTGCGCTGCGCGCGCCGCCCGACAGCGGCGTTTGCCTGGTCCCGGTGCCGCTGACGCCCTGGGTGACTTATTTTCCCGGCCTGCGCGAGGTGTTGGGACAATCGCCCCTGCGGGCGCGCGCAACCAAAATGGGCTGGCTGGATGAGGCGGATCGCGCGCGCTGCCACCGGGCGTGGGAGGCGCTGACCCTGCGCCAACGCGAAACTTTGC
The DNA here is from genome assembly GCA_049792555.1 of Anaerolineales bacterium. Lineage (GTDB taxonomy): Bacteria > Chloroflexota > Anaerolineae > Anaerolineales > Villigracilaceae > UBA5195. Next base: position 207 of record JBARBA010000193.1, on the reverse strand, counting down.
AAGCGTTGTGCGAGACCGAAAGCCGGCAGGAAGCCGCCGCCAAGCTCAATATTCAATCGGTGGACGATCACAAGACCGAGATTTTTCGGCAGTGCCGCCTGGCCTGGGAAAACGACGACGCCGGGCGCATCGACCTGGCTTTTTTGCGCAAACACTTCCGGCCTTTCCTGGCCGAGGAAGGGCTGCTGAATGTGGATTGAGTTTAAC
>JBARBA010000192.1:0-2243 GCA_049792555.1 Anaerolineales bacterium | reverse complement strand
GCCGAAAGTCCAGGCAGCGGCGGCCTCCAGGGGCGCGCCATTCGTGGCAACCAGTTGCGGGTTGACGCGCGCGGTGTAGTTCACGCCGCCCGCCAGGGCCGGGTCGGGATGGAAGATGTAGGTGCTGGTGTTGAGCCATTCGCCTTTGCCCTGCGCGGGCGGGTCGAGCGTCAACCCGGCCGGCAACGTGGCTGCATCTGCGCCGAGGGCCACCACCGGCTGGTTGAAGGCCACCACCACCGCCGAGTCCGGGGACACGTCCACAGCCTGGTCGGCGGGCAACACCTGGGCCACGCGCAGCGGGCCGGCCGTCTTGTAGGAAAAGGTCAGGGGTTCGGGCAGCGCCAGTCCATCGGCAGATTTGGCGGAAGCGGCCAGGGTGAAGGTAATTTGCCGGTCAGACGGATAGGCAGACTGCGGGGCGAGTCCGAGCGTCACATCGTCCCCCCAGCTAAACAGAATCCCGCCCGCATCCGAGGTGAACGCGGCTTCGACCGAGGCCCTGTCCATCGGCTCGCTGAAGAAAACCAGCAGCGTGGCATGCAATCCAAGCTCACTGCCCACCGGCGGGACGGTTTCGACCACCGTGGGCGGCAGCGGCATGGGCGTGACTGTAGGGGTGGGCGCGGGCGCCAAAAACGGGATGCCCGCCGTGCTGCAAGCCGTCAAAAGAAAGATCAGGGCGAAGATTGAAATTTGCCAAAAGTGGGTGGTATGGTGCTTCATCATTCCTGCATGTCTCCTCTGAAAATCGGACAGTTGTGATTATAAATTATTATTGGGTGGCCTGCCGGGTTGGGAGCACGCCTTTCTTAAAGTCTTTTTTATCCACGAAGTACACGAAAAACACGAAGTTTAAAATCTTTTCTTCGCGCCCTTCCTGGCGTCCCTTCGGAAGGGGGGCGCGGTTCGATTCTCCCAATTTTGGGGCGAACGCTCTGACTTCAAGAAAACCCTGGAGTTTGGAGCAAAGCTACTTGACTCTCCTTTTCATGGGCGTATAATCGAGGCGTTTGAAAAAGCAGTTTGGGCTTTAGGGCCGGTTCTTACCCATCCTTTACGCTGAAAAGGAGGTAATGCCACAGTCAATGTTTTGTCCGATGGTGCAGTTTGATATTTCCAATAACAGGTTCAATTTCGGAGGAAGAATGAAATCCAAAAGTTTGTTTTTGCTCATCACGTTTGTGATGGTTGCAACCCTGGCGCTGACGGCCTGCGGCCCGGCAGCGACAGCAACGCCAATACCCGCAACGCCAACGACGCCCGCGCCAACAGCAACCCCGGCAGGCCCGGTGACGATTATCATCGGCACGACCGACAAGATTGCCAGCCTTGACCCGGCGGATGCCTATTCCATTCGAGATTGGGAAGTGATCAAGAATATCAGCGAGGGGCTGCTCAAATGGAAGCCGGGCACTGCCGAACTGACCCCGGCCCTGGCAACCGGCATGCCGGTGATTTCTGCCGACGGCCTGACCTACACCTTCACCCTGCGTGACGGGATTAAATTCGGCGACGGCAGCGACCTGACGGCCACCATTTACGCCGCCCAGCTCAACCGCCTGCTGACGATTGGGCCTAAATGTCCAAACGGCGTGGCCGGAGCGTTGGCGACGCCTTATGTCAAGAGCATCGCAGCGCCCGATAGCAAGACCATCGTGTTCACCTTGAATAATCCTGTGGCCTACTTCCCGCAAATTTTGGCAAGCGCCACGTACGTGGCGTCTGACCCCAAGACTTTCCTGGCCGACAAATGCGTGCTCATCCCCACAGCGCCGATCTACGGCGTGGGGCCGTGGTATATCAAGCAGTTTACGCAAGGCGAGCAGATTGTCTTTGCGCCCAATCCCTATTACACCGGCGAGCTTAAGCCGCAGGTGGACCAAATTATCGTGCGCGATTTCGCCGATCCCCAGACCATGGCGCTGGCCGTCCAGAACGGTGAGATTGACATCGCCTGGCGTCTGCTTGGGCCTGAGTTGGTAACACAACTGACGGCCGTTAAAGGTTTGCACGTCGGCACGGTGAACGGCGGTTCGATCCGTTACCTGATCCTCAACCATACGATGAAACCGATGGACGACCCGAACGTGGTCAAGGCCGTCGCCTCGGCAGTGGATCGCAATGAAATTGCGGATACCGTCTTTGGCGGCAACGTTTCTCCGCTCTATTCGCAAGTGCCGCCCGGGTTCCTGGGCGCCACCGAAGCCTTCGATACCATGTACGCATCCCCCAACCTGGAC
>JBARBA010000191.1:0-12395 GCA_049792555.1 Anaerolineales bacterium | reverse complement strand
CGATCATCCTGATCCTGGTTATTGCCTTCCTGGCATATAAAGTTTCTCCGCGCGAGAAACAGGAAGACGCCCACGTGCATGGCGCGGGGCAAATCGGTTTGCTGGCGGCGCTGGCCTTGTTTGGCGTGGACTATTTCACCTCGTATTTCTACGCCACCGGCGAACTAATGAGCGCGCTACATCCTTACGGTTTGCAGGACAGGGCCTGGATCGTTGTGATCGCGATTGCGATTGCCAATGCCGTCTTTGGCCTGCTCTATATGTACTCGCTGGGCATCTTCAACGAAGGCGGCGGCTCATACACGGCTTCCATGCGTTACCTGGCCCCCGGCTTGAGCCTGATCGTGGCGGTGGTTTTGCTGCAGGATTATATTTTTACCATCGTGGTTTCGAGTCTCTCCGGCGTTGACCAGTTGCTCTCCATTATCAACGCCTATGACGCGCACTGGTTGATCCGGGTGGGGATCGGCATCGTCCTGATCGGCATCACCTGGTACCTGACCATCCGCGGGCGGGGCGAATCGGCGCGCGTGGTCTTCATGATGCTGGCAGTTTTCGTGATGATGAGTATCGTATTGGTGATCGGGTTGTTCATGGCGAAAGCCAACGGCGTTCCCCCCGTGGCGTACTCCGAAAAAATCCTGCCGGCTACGCTCTGGGAAGCTGCCTACCACATGCTGACGGCCTCGATGAAAGGCCTGGTGGCGCTGACCGGGCTGGAAGCCATGTCGAACGGTATCCAGTTCGTGATCAACGAAGATGCCGGTATCGTCAAATGGGGCAAGAAAACCCTGCCGAAGTTGCAAGGACTGTGGAACTACTACAGCGGTAAAGCCGGCATTGGGCGTCTTGTCCAAACCTCCTTCCTGTTCTACGGCGGCCTGACCACTACCTTCCTGGCCTACTTTGCCATCAACTTCAACGTATTCGACGGCACACTGCACCGCAGCCTGGTAGGCAACCTGGCCGCGATCGGTTTTGCCCAAATGCCCGGAGGCGGCGGGGACATCCTCTACTGGGCTTATCAAATCCTGGCCGTCATCCTGCTCTCCGCCGCATCCATGACCGCCTTCCAGGACTTGCAGGCCACCGAATGGCGCGACGTGGCCATGGGCGAAATCCCCGAATTCATCGTCTACCGCGACCCGCGCGGCACCTTTACCCGCTCGGTGACCATCGGGTTTGCCGTGACCGTGCTGATCGTCATCATTATCGGAGGCAATACTTCTGCCGCCATCCCGTATTATGGCATTGGCGTCTTCATGCCGATCATGGTCATGGGCTGGGCCATCCGCCGGCATATCCAGAAGACCATGACCGGCAACGCCCGCCGTTGGGGCAGCCTGGCCGCCGGGTTTGCGTCCGTGCTTTCAGGGTTCGTCTTTATCGGGCAGGTGGTCGGCAAGTGGACGGAGGGCGGCTGGGTGGTGCTGATCTCGTTCAGCGTGCTGGTGGTGGTTGCCAACCTGGTCTTGATCTCGCCCACCGGCAAGCGCGACCCGGTCACGATCCACCGCATCGTGCGCGACAAGGCGCGCGTGCAGGGCGCGATGGCCTCCATTGTGGAATGGCAGTCGCTACGGATGCAGGAATATCGTTACTCGCTGCTGGTAGGAATTGCGAACTTCTTCGAACTTTTCGGCGTGCGCCGTCCGCTGGCCCATGAGAAGCCCCCCGTGGCCGGTGACTACGACCACGCCCTGCACAGCGACCACCCCGACGCGCCCTCGCTGCTGGAACAGTACCTCGTCAAACCCGCGCCTCACGCAGGCGGCGCGCCAAACGAGACTGAACCGGTCGATAGCAAAGTCTGAGTTTTGCTTGATCTGATGGAATCAAAAGACCGCCTGGAAAGGCGGTTTTTTGTTGCCGAAGCGTCCGGCGGGTGGGGTGATCGTCCTTGCGATAGTCATTGTCTGGCAGCGGCGCAAACCCTAGCCCTGCCTTCATATTTCTCGCGTAACAAAAAAGTCTGGCAGGTCTCTTGACCCTGCCAAACTTTTTTGACTTTTCAGGTTTCTTATTTCGACAAAATCTCAATCGCCGCCTTGATGCGTTCCAAGACCTTTTCGCGCCCGATGATTTCCATGCTTTCGAAGAGCGGCGGGCTGACTTTTTGGCCCGTCACTGCCACACGCAGGATGCCAAAAACCTGGTTGGCTTGCAAGCCCGATTCTTCTACATACTGACGCATGGGCGGCTCGGCTTCGGCATGAATCAGCGCCGGGAGTTTTTCCAGAATATCATAGGCTTTGCGTGCGATCTCCGCCGATTGCGGCGCGGTCAGCCCTTTGGCGACCAGATCGTCCGGGGCGGGGTTAACCGTCGGGTTGAAGAAAAAACCCGCAAACGGGATCGCGTCGTCCAGCGTCACCAGACGTTCACGGATCAGGGGGATGATTTTCAGCAGCAGGTCGTCGTCCACAACAAAACCGGCCTGCGTGAAAAAGGGCTTGACGCGCGCGGCCAAGTCGTCAGCCGCCAGCAAACGGATATGGGTCCCGTTGAAATGGTCCAGCTTGGCAAAGTTGATCGCCGCGGGCGAAGCCGTCAGGTGGTCGATATCGAAGCGCTGCACCATCTGGTCGAGCGTCATCACGTCGTCTTCGGCCACGCCCCAGCCCATCAAAACGATCCAGTTCAAGACCCCGGCGGGGATGTAGCCCAGCGCCTGCAAATCGGTGACAAAGATCGAATGGCCGTCGCTCACCGCCTGGGCCGCCTCGCGCTTGGACATCTTGCCCTTGCCGCTGGGCTTGAGGAACACCGAAAGGTGCATCCAGACCGGCTCCGGCCAGTCCAACGCGCGGATGATGTTGACGTGCAACGGGAAACTCGACAGCCATTCCGAGCCGCGGATGACGTGCGTGATTTTCATCTCGTAATCGTCGGCTGTGGCCGCCAGGTGATAGGTCGGCAGGCCGTCGGACTTGATGATGATCGAGTCGTCAAGCTCAGTGTTTTGCCAGACGATCTCGCCGCGCATCTGGTCCACAGCCTTCGTCTGGCCTTCGCGCGGCATCTTGAAACGCACGACGTGCTTTTCTCCGGCGGCCACGCGGCGGCGGGCTTCGTCCGGGTCAAGCTGAAGGCAAGCGCCGTCATAACGGTAAGGCTGTTTATTCTTCTGCTGCTCCTGGCGGACTTTTTCAAGCCGTTCAGGCGCGCAAAAGCAGTAGTAGGCGTGCCCGCGTTCGATCAGTTCACCTGCCCATTTCCTGTAGCTCTCCTGGCGTTCCGTCTGGCGGTATGGCCCGTAGGAGCCGCCAATATCGGGGCCTTCGTCGAAGTCCAGACCCAGCCAGCGCAGCCCATCGATCAGCTCCTGCTCCGCGCCGGGGACAAAGCGTTTGCGGTCAGTATCTTCGATGCGCAAGATAAATTTCCCGCCGGTGCGGCGGGCCAACAAGTAGTCGTACAAGGCAGTGCGGGCGCTTCCCAAGTGCATCCGCCCTGTGGGAGAGGGCGCAAAACGCACCCGGGCAGGGATTGAATCCATCATGTCCTCCAGGTTTCTCGACCGTACATTTAGAAAAGAGAGCGCGGACGTGTGCCCGCCAGGGTATCAGTTCAGATTCTGCAGATCAACGCAGATTCTTTTTGTGGTTCTTTGGGAACGTCCATGATCTACCCCAACCCGTAAGTCGGAATAAATTCCGACTTACGGGTTGGACTTCAGATAAGGGATACCACTTAGAGTTCAAGCGCCTTGTGGCGCATAATAACACTTTCAACCAGCCCAATCGCAATCAGATTCGCCACAATGGAGCTACCTCCATAACTGGCGAAAGGCAACGTCAGGCCGGTGGCGGGCATCAAGTTCAGGTTGACGCCGATATTGACAATTGACTGAAAAGCGATCAGCGTGGCTACACCGTAGCAGATCAAGGAACCATACGAGTCGCGCGAAACGCGCGCGGCCCACAAACAACGATACACGATAAATCCCACCAGCGCAATCACCAGCACCGCCCCCACAAAACCCAACTCGTTGCCAATCGTCGAGAAAATAAAATCAGACCAGCGGACTTTCAGGAAACGCAATTGCACCTGCGTACCGTGTACATAGCCTTCTCCAAACACGCCGCCGGAGCCGATGGCAATCTTGGCCTGTGTGATGTTGTAAATATCGCCATAGCGGGCATTCGGATCGGGCGCGATAAAATTGAGAACGCGCTTCATCTGGTAGCCCTGAATAACATTCAAGTTGATCAACGCAGGCAGCGTAACCCCCACAATCACCAATCCGGCAAGCCCATAGCCGAGCAAATGCTTGATCGGCAAGCCTGCCATCCACAGTAAAACGGCCCACAAGACGATCAACACAATCGACGTGCTAAGGTTAGGTTGAAGCAAAACCCAGATGGTTAACCCCATCGTGATGAAGAAACTAAAAAACGTCCACTTGGGATGATCCATTTCGTGCATATGCCGGGAAAAATAATAACCCAGCGTAAGGATCAAAACAATCTTGGCAAATTCGGAAGGCTGGATGTTGACCAGCGCCGTCTGGAACCAGCGCGCGGAACCGAACAAAGCATTCCCGATAATATTCAAAGACACCAACGCAATAACCATGCCCCAATACAACTGGAGGTTGAGCGAGGCCCACAAATGGTAATCAACCGATGCGATGGCAAGCAAAACCACAAACCCAATCAGGGAGAATATGATTTGCCTGCTCACCAGGTCGGTGGTCGTGGTCAACTCGATATTTCCGGCTACGGCAGAGCGGATCATTGTAATTCCAATGATTACCAGGATGCTGACCGCCCCCAGGAGCCAAAAATCAAAGTGCCGCCAAAAACCGCCTCGAAACATGCTTATATGCTCTCTACGGGATACGCAATAGTTTTAAAGTAGTCCGCTGCGTATTGCGTATTTTTATTATCCTGCGCGTCTTCTGGTTGCGCTTTTCAGGGGAATGTCAGCCACCAGGCGCTGTTCACGGCCTTCGTTGCTGACTTTAATTTGCACGCTTGCCGGATCGATATCAATGTGCCTTGAAATCACTTCGATCAATTCATTTTTGAGCGCATCGACAACTGCCTGAGTAAGATCGGTGCGGTCGTGGATCAACACCAGTTGCAAACGTTCTTTGGCGCTGCGGGCGCTTTTCTTCCCGGAGATGCGGTCGAAAAAGTTCATAATTTACTTCCTCCCGCCTGCCATTTTCGACAGACGCGCCCACAAGCTTTGCGATTCCAGTTCCATGAAAGGCACTTCTTCGCCGTTCAGGCGCTGGGCAATATTGCGGAAAGCCTGCCCCGCCCTGCTTTTTGCTTCCATCGCCAGCGGCGCGCCCTTGTTGGAAGCCACGATCACATTCTCGTCTTCGGGCACAATGCCAATGACGCTGATCCGCAAAAGGTCGTAAACGTCGTCCACCGAAAGCATGTCGCCGCGCTTGACCATGACCGGGTTCAGGCGGTTGATAATCAACGCAGGCCCGGCTTTCTCCTCGGCTTCGAGCAGGCCGATCACCCGGTCCGCATCGCGCACGGCGGACATTTCAGGGTTGGTGACGATCAGGACCCTGTCAGCCGGGGCAATCGCATTTCGAAAACCGCGCTCAATGCCTGCGGGGGAGTCGATGATGATCCAGTCCATTTCTTCGCGCAACTCGTTGCACAGCCGGATCATATCGCTCGGCGAAACGGCATTTTTGTCCCGCGTTTGCGCCGCAGGGATCAAAAACAATTCGGGCAGGCGCTTATCGCGGATCATGGCCTGGCGCGTGCGGCAGCGACCTTCGACAATGTCCACAATGTCGTAGACAATGCGGTTTTCAAGGCCCATGACCACATCCAGGTTGCGCAGCCCGATATCGCCGTCAATGCAGACGACCTTTTTGCCGTCCAGGGCCAGGGCCACCGCAATATTCGCAACGGCGGTGGTCTTGCCAACGCCGCCTTTCCCAGAAGTCATGGTGAGTACTTTTCCGGTCATGCTATTCTCCAACTAACTCGATTTCCATGGCTCCGCTTGTAAACGGCCATTTTTCAAACGAACAATTTCGGGCTGAGGCTTGTCGCGCCGCTCCGGCGGGATGGCGATTTCATCGGCGATGCGCAACTGCATGGGCGATAGATCGAGAGCGCATACCACCGCGTCGCGGTTTCCCTGCGCCCCGGCATGCACCACGCCGCGCAGCCGTCCCCAGACAATGACGCTGCCTCCGGCGATCACTTCTGCGCCGATATTGACATCCCCAAAGACGACGATGTGGCCAGCATATTCGATGCGGGTTCCAGAGCGCAGCGTCTTATTCACCCACAGGGCCGCTTCGTCGTCGATGCCTTTGGCAGCCTGCATTTCCTGCGGGCGCGACTTATGGATGCGTGTGGCCATCCCCAGGATTTGGGTGGTATTTTCGGTAACAGGCGAATTGCTCAAGACAGCCCAAAGCGTAATGCCCCGTTCGGAAAGCTGGTCCCGGAGCGTGGTGAGTTCAGCCACGTGCAAAACCTGGTTGCCGACATCCAGCGCCAGGCGGGCGCCCTGGAAGAACGACGGCTGCTGCTCGATGCGCTCCATCAAGGCGCGCTGCAAAACAGGCCAACCGGCGTCTCCGAGAGAAACCAGCAGCCCTTCACGCATTCCTTTGATTTGGACGAGGGATGACTCAGACATATTCACTGCCACAGTAATGATTACAGTGTAAAGAATTATAGCACAGTGAAATTACTCGCATCCGTTCGACGGGCTTGGATTCGAGTCAACCGATTTCAGGCAGAAATAGGCCTTCAAAACCTTTTCGACAATAGGCCCGGCAACGGTTGAACCTTCGGTGCCGTTGTAGGCAAATGCCACAACGGCAATTTCCGGGTCGTCGTAGGGAGCATAGGCAATCGTCCAGGCATGCGCAGGCCATTGACCGAACTGGCAGCGATTGTTGAGGCGGGCAACGTCGTCACAATACTCGGCGGTGCCTGTTTTGCCTGCAACGGCAATCTGCCAATTAAGGAATTTTTCATGCAAAGTACCCTGAGGGTCTGCGACTGCCAGGCGCATTCCCTCTTGGACGCTTTTTATCACCGAAAGCTGGACGGTCTTTGTCGTGTTCAGGTCCGTGCAATAAGTAGCCTGACAGTCAAAATTCTCAATTTTCTTGTCAACAGTTAAATCCCATTTCACATGCCCCCCTTGGAATGGGGAAATTTGCCATGTGCCTGCCGGAAGAGTCTTCAACAAATCTCCGTTTTCGGCGCGCCAGGCAGTCTTTCCGTCGCTGCCGGTGACTTCCACGAACAAGTTCCCAGGGGTATCCCGCCAAACGGGAACTGCTTTCCCGTTGCTATCGGTAATTTCCTTGACCAACGTAGGCTGCATCAATTTACCGTTATTGGAAATCGTCATGGCAGACATGAGCACCTGCAAGGGAGTGGCGACAATCGGCCCCTGCCCGATCGTAGAGATGTACGTATCGCCCGTTGACCAGTTCTCACCCTGGTTAATACGTTTCCACTGGGGGAAATCCACCGACACCAAACCGGCCGACTCACCCTGCAGTTCAATGCCCGATTTCTGGCCATAGCCAAGCGCGCGCGCATACTGGCTGATACGTTGAATATCAAGACCTTCGGGGACTTCAGTCTTATAGCCGCCGCCCAGCTTATAAAAGCAAACGTCGCTGGAATAAGCAATACAGTGAAGAAAATCCAACTCGCCGAAGCCGGCGGGGTTGGTATCGTAAATCCAGTCTCGATAATGGCGCTCGGTTTTAATGCCGTTCGGCGAAAAGGATTCGGTCACGACCAATTCGCCCGGCGTCTGGAGAACCGTCGAAGGGGTCACGATACCCTCATTCAGCACGCCGATGGCAGTGCCAAGCTTAAATACCGAGCCGGGCGCATATTCGTCAGAAACGGCATGGTTCAAAAGTGGTTTGCGAGGATCCTGGGCGAGCTGGTTGTAATAGTAAGCCGGGATAAAACGCGCCATACGATTATTCTCGTAGGTCGGGTACGAAACCATGGCGAGAACTTCCCCGGTCTTGGGGTTTACGGCAACTACCGCGCCGCTTGAAATTAAACCGCGGCCAGCTTGACGATTCCAGTAGTTAATATCGCCCACCAGCGCAGTCTCTGCAGCCTTTTGCAAACGGGTGTCGATGGTCAGCACCAGGTTGTCGCCGGGTTCAGCCTTGATCGGCGGCTCCAGGTTCCGCAAAACCTGACCTGCCACATCCACTTCAACCACGCTTGTCCCCGGCCTGCCCGACAGAACATTATTAAAATAAGCCTCCACCCCCGAATAACCGACTTTATCGCGGTTGGGCAAAAAACCCAGGTTTGTGTAAAATTTCTCATCAGCAGCAGGAATGGGGCCTAGAAATCCGATCACGTCAGAGGTCAACGAACCGGTTGGGTAATCGCGGGTCGGTTGAATTTCCACGCCGACGCCCGGCCAATCCACCGCTTTCTCACGCACAGTGCGCGCCAGGTCCTCGCTGACATTACAATCGATGCGGACCGGCGTATAAGGAGCAAGGGAGTTGCCCAGATCAACCCACTGGGCAATTCCAGGTCCAGGCACACACTCCGATAATTTTTTTGCGTCCTCAACCGTCCCACTATTGACCGGCATGTCGATCAAATTAGAAAGCTGGCGATAAATTTCCTGTATATCGGCCTGGTCGTCAGGAAGACTTGCAGGCGTAATCGTAATATTGAAAGAGCCAATATTACGCGCCAGGATGAAACCGCTGCGGTCGTAGATAATCCCCCGCGACGGTTGAAGGCTGAGCGTGCGGGTGCGGTTTTCATCAGCGCGAGCTTTCCAGACGCCAAACTCCAATACCTGGAAACCAAATAGACGGAAGATCAACGCGCTGAACCCAACGGCAAGCACCAGATAAAAAACAGCAGCGCGCCAGGGTTCATATTTCATGCGTGGCAAGTTCGAGATGCTCATATTAACTCCTCAGGAGGATATACCCATAAAGCCAGATCGCGGATCAGAGAATGTACAGGAATGGCCAACAACAGATTGAGAAAAACGCTTGGGAGCACAATCAATGCCAGCACATCTTCAAACGGCAAAGGCGTACCCGTAATCGACAAAATAATGTAAGTTACGAGATGGTAAACAAGCGTGCTGAAAAATGTAACACTGAAAAGCGCGAGGATGGGCGTTTGCCAAATTTGGCGAATGATGAAGCGCGCAAACGCCACAGCCAGTAAATAACCGATGATGGACACAGCCGGCGGCGCGGCAGACACGAATCCAACCAGTAACCCTGCCAGCACGGCCCAATGCCAGGCGGATTCAACCTGCTCTTGAAGCGCCCAGGCAATCAAGATCAGCAAAACCAGGTCAGCGGTGCCTGAAAGAAGCGCCATGCGGCTGACGACTGCCATCTGGAGCATGAGAGCCAGGGCAAGCACAGGAATGGCAACCAGGTTTTTCATTTTAGGGGAGGGGTTTCAGTGGGGTAATATCAACCGGACGGAAATCGGTAATGATAAGAACGATTTTCAGTTGCGCAAAATCCACAACCGGTTGAATCGTCGCCTGCTGGAACAAATCACTGTCCTGCTTGCGAATGGTCAACACCTGCCCGACAATCAGATCGGTTGGATAGCCTCCCCCCAAACCGGATGTAAGCACCACGTCGCCCGGATTGATGCCAACATCCTGCGGAATCAAGTCCAACGCGAGGCCGCCGGAAATGGTGCCGATCAACTGGGCTTCGCGGCCGGTCTTTTCCAAACGGACGTTGATCACCGAGGCCGGGTCGGTAATCAACTGGACGCGCGCGGCGCTGCTGATGACCGCGTCAACCCGCCCGACCAGGCCCTGATCCGTTACGACGGGCATGCCGCGCCTCAGGCCGTCGTTGGAACCCTTGTCGATAATAATATAATGCAAAAAAGGGCTGGGGTCGCGCCCGATCACGGATGCGGCGGTATAAGAGCTTTCGGGGTTTGAACGCGAAAAATTGACCAGCGCTGCCAGGGCCTGGGTCTCGGCAACCTGTTGCTGGAGTTGGACGACCTGCGCTTGCAGGCGGGCCATATCATTTTGCAGGGCAGCGTTCTGCTGACGCAGGGCAATCACGTCGCGCGGCACGGTCAAAAAGTCCTGGATTGCCAGGAAACGGCTGGAAATCCACGATTGCGCGGTGACGAGACTGTTGTTGAAATCATTCGAGACAAAGTTGAAATAACCGCCCAAAGCTAACGCAAGGATACCCACCACCACCAGGAACAGAATCGTCGTTTGGGCCGAGCGGGAAAACAAATTTTTCATATCAGGATTTTATCAAACCTACATTAAAGGAAGGTGACGCCATTTGCACACCCCAAACTTTGGACGAAGACAGCCTCACTTTTCATTACGAACGGTGACGCGTGGAGCCTCTCTCCAGGCCCACAAGGTAACCGCGCATGGCTTCAAAGTTGTTCAAGATCACGCCGGTGCCGCGCACCACACAAGTAAGAGGGTCTTCAGCCTGCCAGACTCGCAGGTTTAACTCATCGGCAAGACGCTCATCCAAACCCAGTAACAACGCGCCGCCGCCAGCCAGGCAAATACCGGTATCCATCAAATCCGCCACAATTTCAGGCGGCACCTCATCCAGCGCCTCGCGGATGGTATCGACAATGACCTGCACCGACCCCGAAAGCGCGTCGCGCACTTCGACGGATGAGATTTCGACCGATTCCGGCAAACCGTTCACCAGGTTCCGTCCGCGCACTTCCATTGTTTTTTCCTGGGGCAGCGGGTAAGCAGAGCCAATGCGCATTTTAACCGTCTCGGCCACGCCCTCGCCGATTAACAGGTTGTATTTATTGCGAACGTACTGGACGATATCCTGATCCAACTCATCACCCGCAACGCGCAGGGAGCGCGCCACGACCACGCCGCCCATCGACATGACGGCCACCTCCGTCGTCCCGCCGCCGATATCCACAACCATCGAGCCGCGCACTTCGTTGACGGGCAGGCCTGCGCCCAGCGCAGCCGCGATCGGTTCCTCGATCAGGTGGGCTTCGCGCGCGCCCGCCGACATGGCCGCATCGTAAACGGCGCGCTTCTCCACCTCGGTCACCCCTGCGGGAATCCCGATCACCACACGCGGACGGGGCAAAGGCACAACACCCTGGTCGTGAACCAGGGCGATGAAATGGGTCAACATAATCTCGGTGACATCAAATTCGGAAATGACCCCATCGCGCACCGGGCGGACTGCAATCATGTTCCCGGCAGTGCGGCCCATCATCTCTTTGGCTTTCAAGCCCACCGCCTGGGGTTCGCGCGTGCGTTTGTCGAGCGTCACCCAGGATGGTTCGTTTATCACAATTCCCCTATTCTTAACATAAACCAGTGTATTGGCCGTGCCCAGGTCAATGCCAATATCAAGAGAAAACAGGCCAAGAAGCCAGTTGAACGGGTTGAACGCCAAAATATGTGCTCCTCGATAAAACGATGATTGCTGTAGGGCGCATATTATACCATGCGCGGCCTCGGTGAAATTTTTGCCGATTCGCGGGACATCATTTGCTTGACCTATGGGAAGGGCAATGATACAATGTTGCCCGCTCGACCACCCGCCCCGCCAATATGGCGGGACAAGCCCCCATCGTCTAGTGGACCAGGACGCAGCCCTTTCAAGGCTAAAGCTGGAGTTCGAATCTCCATGGGGGCACCTCGCTGCCAACAGCTTGACCGCCCAACGAAAGCCCCGCTCTTTATGAGCGGGATTTTTGTTATTTCCATCGGGAATCTCGATGGTCTGCCGCCAGATACGAAAGAACCTTTTGGCATTTTCGGTTACACGTTTAAAGAACCGTTATAATTGGTCGACGAAACCTTCCCTGCAAAGAGAAGGGATGGGCGATGACACCCATCTGTGGCGCAAGCGCAAATGAAAGCGTCCCCATCACCGCCTGTTTAAAATGACCCCATCCATAACCCCCGCCAAACCAGGATACAAACCGGCGCTTGTCTTTTTAGCGCTGTTTTCACTCGCGCTTTTTGCAGCCTGCCAGCCTGCCGCCGGCGACCGGCCCGGAGCGCCCGCCGCGCCATCCGGCGCTTCAAGCCCGGCAACCCCCATCGCCCGGGCAACCTTCACCCACCTGCCCGGCGACGTTTACTTCCTCCACCAGACCGAAACCGCCGCCCCCACTGCGTATCACCCAGGCGGTTGGCAAACCGGCGAAGCGCTGCAAACAATTACGCCATTTTACGGGCTGACTGCCACCGTAATCGCGCTTACACAATATACCTGCCTGTTGGCCTACCCGGATTTCTGCATTTCTCCCAACGTCCGCCTGGGTTGCACGGCGCTTCGTGATCGCGGGCATCACGATTTCACCGTGCTTCCCCCTGATCCATACGGCTACGACAAAGACGGCGACGGCATCGGTTGTGACACGGAGAAGTAA
>JBARBA010000190.1:0-7713 GCA_049792555.1 Anaerolineales bacterium | reverse complement strand
CGGCGATGTTCAGCGCCGGGTTGCCGCTGAGATAGTTGTATGTCCCCGCTACGGCCAGGTTATAAGTGGAACTTGCCGCATACGCAGGCGTGATGCCCAGGGCGCTAAAAACCAGCGCCAGCAGGATGAATAGGCACATGAACGGATTTTTGAACGAGCTTTTCATTAGACAATTCTCCTTTTTGAACTGTAATCTGCGCGCCGCGCGGCGCGTTTTTTATGGCATGGGAAAAAAGAAAACTATCCCTGCATCGGGGATACAGGATTGGAAAGCCCACCAATAAGAGAAACGCCAGGACAATCAAAATGGAACAAAATGCAGCGGTCTATTCTTCACCACCCATCGCCCACCTTCGCGACAACGAGTTTGTGGGAACAGCCAAACGATAAGCCGAACGTGAAGTTTGTCACATTAATTATATGATAGTCTAAAAGCCGGGATAAAACGTCATGCGTCTTCCGCCGATTCCTTTACAGATTCGCAAACAGGGATAGCGACAAAAGCAACGTGTATTTCACAGTTTCTTGGGGATGGTTCATACGGTTGTGAAAGGGTAAGAGATATTTGAAAAAAGGGCCGGGTTGCAATAGGAACCTGATACAGATTATCATAATTCCCCAAAATACGTGGTATACTCTCGCCCTGCTTCGGACAGCGAAGCACATGCTTCAGGACGGCAAATCCTGGCATACGTTTCAGGGAAATTGTTTTGATCATTCCAAATGATTGCCCGGCGAAAGTGGGTCGGGCATTTTTGTTGCGAGGGCGCAAGCCCTACAGGACGAGTTTCATCTGCGGATGAACGATGGTCCGCAGGCAACGCGGGGGCACAGGCATCATCTGTGCGGCATGATGGAGTTGTCAAAACACCCTATTTAGGTTCATTGCGCAAGCCAACGGTGGTTGAGTAGCGCGCTCTTTGCGCGTATCGAAACCCGTCTCGTCGCAATAACAAAAGGATATTTGATGACAACCGAATTTACCGCATTAAACCTGCGTCCCGAGTTGGAGCAGGCAGTTACCGAGCGTGGCTACGTCACGCCCTCCGCCATCCAGGCCGGCATCATCCCCATCATGCTGACCGGCGCCGACGTGATCGGCCAGGCCCAGACCGGCACCGGCAAGACCGCCGCTTTCGCCCTCCCCATTTTGCACAATTTGGAAGCCGGACAGGGACACATCCAGGCTTTGGTGCTGGCCCCCACGCGTGAACTGGCGCTGCAAGTTGCCAGCTTCGTGACCGAATACGGCCAATATTGCCACGTGCGCGTGCTGGCCGTCTACGGCGGGCAGCCCTACGCCCCGCAGATCAACCAGCTCAAACGCGGCGTGGACATCGTCGTCGGCACCCCCGGCCGCCTGCTCGATCTGCTCCATCGCGGCGTGCTCGACCTGAGCAAACTGCGCACCCTGGTGCTCGACGAAGGCGATGAAATGCTCAGCATGGGCTTCATCGAAGACATCGAAGCCATCATCAACGAAACCCCCGTCGAACGCCAGACTGCTCTCTTCTCGGCCACCATGCCGAAGGAAATCCGCCGCCTGGCCGAAAAATACATGCGCGAGCCGCAGTCCGTCAGCATCGAGCGCGAACAGATGACGGTGGCCGCCACCGAACAACGCTATTACCTCGTCCGCGAAGGCGACAAGCTGGCCCTGGTAACGCGACTTTTCGAAGTCGACGACATCGCCAGCGCCCTGATCTTTGTCCGCACCCGGGCCAATTCCTCCGATTTGGCGAACACCCTCTCCACCCGAGGCTTTCCCGCCGAAGCCCTGAACGGCGACCTGAGCCAGGAAGCCCGCGAACGCACCCTGGGCCGCTTCCGTCAGGGACTGGTCAAGGTGCTGGTGGCGACGGACGTGGCCGCGCGCGGCCTCGACATCGACGACATTTCCCACGTCTTCAACTACCACCTGCCCGAAGACCCTGAAGTCTTCGTCCACCGCATCGGACGCACCGGGCGCGCCGGGAAGACCGGCATTGCCATTTCGCTGTTGACGCCCTACGAACAGCGCCGCCTGCGCGACATCGAACACTTCACCCACCGCAAGATGGTCCAGTTCCCGATCCCCACCGTCGAAGACGTCGAAAAACACCGCGAAACGCAGTTGCTCGAAAAACTGACGGCGGGCCTGGAACACGGCCACGCCAAACGCGAGATGATGATTGTCAACCAGTTGGTGGCCGAGGGCCGCGATCCGCTGGAACTGGCGGCGGTTGCCATCAAGCTGATGCGCGGCGAAGAGAAACAAGGGCCGCTGGCATCCATCGGCGAGGTGCGCGCGGAGCGCGCCGAGCGCCCCGAACAACGCGGCTATTCAAAACGCGGCGATTTCACCCCGCAGCGCCCCGAAAAGAGCATGGGATTCCGAAAACACGGCGAGTACGACAAAGCCGGCGCGCGCAGCCAGGATAACACATCCCACGAACGCGGCATGGTGCGCCTGATGATCAGCAAGGGCAAAATGCACGGCATCCGCCCCAATGAAGTGGTCAGCAGCATTGCATTCTATGCCGAAATCCCCGGCAACACCATCGGGAAAATCCACATCCACGACAAGCACACCTTCGTCGATGTGCCGGAGCAGTACGTAGCCAAGGTGCTTTCGAAAGCCGCCAGCTACCGCATCCGCAAACAACCGGTGACGGTCGAAAAAGCATAACCCGGATTAAACCAGCAGGGCGGGCGCATTCCCAAGTGGGATGCGCCCGCCCTGTTTTGTTAAAAAAGGTGACTGTCACTTGCTCTTTGAGTGACAGTCACCTTAAGGTGCTTTATATCAATTTGTGGATGTGTTCGGTATGGTCGCGCTCGTGCCATAATGCGCGGCGCAGCGCCTTGCGCGGGCTCCAGAACTCGCCATCCAAACCGGCGACTTGCTTGAGTCCTTCCCATCCGGGCAGGGCCTCGATGAGCGCGCGGCGGACTTTTTCCAGGCGTTCCAGGGGCGTCTTTGGCAGATCAGCCTGTGAGAAGGCCCGGCCAAGCCGGTCCATATACCGCCATTCCGATGCGCCAACGTGGAGCAGGATGTCGTTGATGCTCCAACGTTCGCCGGGATGGATATGGTCCAATCTTTCGGCGCTCAGGCCCTCAATGGCTTTAAGCAAGTCGGCGCGGCTCCAGGTCAGCAGCTTCAGGGCCTGTTCGACATCTTCGTCGGTTAGCGGCTTCCAGTCATATTGGAACCACGACGCAACCGCGCTGGCGTTCTCGCCGGGTTCGACAAGCTCGAATTGGTCGTTGACGGCATAATTATTCCATACGCCTTCCACGCTGACTTCGACATTTTGGACGTGCAGCCAGGAAGGCTCGTGCTTGTTGATCCAGCCCGAATAACCCCGCAGGGCAGCCGGGAAAGCCGCCAGGGCGGCGTCGGCATCCTTGCCGTAGGCGTAACAACCGGGATGTTCCAGGTCCCAGGCAATCGAGCGGGAACACTCGCTATTATTTTCAATTCCAACATGAAAAAGCATGGCAATTACCTCCACAAATATTTTAGCATAAACCGCACAGGTTTAAAAATTCAAGGTTGAAAGCTTTCCTCACCTTGCAAACATGATGACTACGAATAGCAGTATTTTCTCTCAGCATTGGTGGTTGAGTAAGGTGAGCGATGTACTGAGCTTGTTGAAGTGCGCACTTTCTCGCCCATACCGAAACTGCATACAATTGTTTTCAAAGTACCGGGTGGTTTCGGCAGGTTGTTGAGCTTGTCGAAACACAGCAGCGGGATAGCACTGCCGCCTGCCCTTCGATGAACTCAGGGCATCGCTTAACCACCGATGCTTGAAAAGTTACGAATAGTACCACTTGAAAATCCGGTCATACAATGCCAGCAGCGCCTTCTTTAGCGGCGGCAGGTTGACCAGGCGCTGGAAGGCTGATTTTGGGGCAGTTTTGGCGGGTTTTTGAAGATCGCCGCGCACATAAGCGGTGGTGTTCGAAAGGTTCATGGTCAAAGGGTCGGAAAGCATCAGACGCAGCAGGCCGCGCTCGTTCATGCGCCGGTCGAGTTGCTTGACCTGGCCCATGGGCTTGTCCATCTCGAAGGGCAGGAATTGCTGCAAAACCGATTTATAGGCCGTGAACTGCCAGTGCGAAGCGCCCGCGTAGGCGGTCTTTCCCTGGTAACTAATCTTCCAGTCTCTACTCTCTGAATACACTTTGCGGTTTTCGGCCTCGTCCTGGCCGAGCGAACGGTTGAACTCCCAGAACGTCTCCCACGGGATGAACTGGCCTTCTTCGAGCGTAGCGAGCGTGGCATGGGCCTGCGCCCAGGCGCGGGTGGACGTGTGGAAATCTGGATTGGTGCGGAAGGGTCGCCCCGTGACCATGCCGACGTTGGGGAAGGTTTCGAGCAGTTCGACGGAGCGCGCCAGCCATTGGGGGTAAAAGAGCACGTCGCTGTCGGTGTAGGAGATGATTTCGCCCGGCGCGCCGGCCAGCATGATGTTCCAGGCTCCGCCCTTGCCCAGGTTTTTCTCGGAGAGCAGCAGGTATTGGATGCGCCCGGCCTCTTTTTCGCCAACGAGGAAATCGCGCACCTCGGGGCAGGAGCCGTTATCGAAGACCATTAAATCGAACGGCAGGCCGGGGTCGCGGCGCATCGACTCGAGGCTGACCTTGAGCACGTCCAGCGCCTCGGCGTAGAACCCGCCCAGGAAGGGGACGTAATTGAGCAGCGCCACCGTCACCCTTTCGGGTTTGGCGACCTGGTTGACGAATTTGGCGGGGTTTTGGCCTTTGCGCATGGTAGAGAGTAGATGAGTAGAGAATAGAGAGCAGGAAAAGCGCGTGACTACCCAGCCTCTTGCCCGTTATGGCTCGAATAGAACGCGGATCAATTCAGATTATGCGGATTCGCGCGGATTCTTTTAAGTTTTACCCGCGAAAATCACATCAATCCGCCGAATCCGCATTCTATTTCTTGGCGGCTGAGGAGTTACAAAAACGCTTACAGTTTCCGTTTTCGCGCGAGGCGTCTGAGACGCCAGAGCAGATTCGACAGGCGGGTTGAGCCGAGGGCCAATAACGGCCAGGTTTCAATACGCCGCCAGGTGCGGGCGCGGTCCATGATTTGCGGCAGGATTTTGCCGTTCTCGATGCGATAATCTGTATCCAGCAGGGTGAAGCGCGTCATTGCGCGCCCTCCGGCCAGGCGGATGTTTTCGTCGGTTTCAGGGTGGTCGTAGTGAGGCTTTCCCCCGGGCAGGTGGCTGTAATCGTGGTTCTGGTGGATAATCATCACGGCTGACGTGGCGTCGACCACCGGCCAGTTTTCTTTACGCGCTTTGTAGATCATCCAGTTGTCCCAGCCGGCGCGGCCAATGGTGAAAGCCGGCAGGTCGGTGTAGCAGGCAAGCGGAAACAGGAAGTAATCGGAACCGGCGGGGCGATGGAGTTGGCCCTGGCTTTGGACGGTGGCCCGTAGACGGTCGGCCCAGCCCTGCGAGAAGTCGAGCGGGGTGGTCACATCCAAATCCCAGCGCTGGCCGAGCAGGACGAATTTCTCGCGCTGGGCTGCGACTTGCCTGGCCGTTTCGACAAAATCAGGCAGGAGCAGGATATCGGCGTTGACGATGCACAGGAGCTGGCCTGCGCTGCGCCGGCGCGTCATAGCAAACATGGCATCCATCAGCGGCGCGCCGCTTGGGCTGTGGGGCACGTTCCCGATAAGCTCCACGCCCAATTCACGCGCCGCATCTGCCAGGCCGGTTTCGTCTCCGAGCAGGATGACTTCCACATCGGGGAGTTGTGTCCACGAGGTAATGGCGTTGCGCTGGATAATGGCAATATGGGGGTTGGTAAACGGTTTGGGGGCGGAGAAGACGGTGATTAGGGGCATCAGGAGTCAGTAACCAGTGTTCAGTATTCAGTGTTCAGTGACCGGTATTCAGCCTGCCCCCGTAAGGGGGTGGTCAGATATGCGGCGTTCGTCCACTTCGGTCATGGTTTTGTGGCGCACCCGGGCGTTAATCTCTGCCAGTTCAGGATGCTTTTGGACGACAGCCAACAAATCGTACCACGTAAAATCGTTTTTGTCTTCAAGAGTATTGAATATCCTGCGCATCAATTCCAGGTCTTCGGGTGTGTCCACCGTCCAGCGCAGGGAGCCGTAATCGGGAGTGTGGTTAAGCAGGGCAATCTTAAACCCGCGAGGGGAAATACCGGTTGAAAGGTGATCGTCTAAAGTTGAAAGTCTCACATCTTCATATAAGAACGGCATGACGTGCTCATGGTGAAAAGGCTGGTCGGCTTCCTGCCAGGCGCGTTGCAGGGCGGCGAAGGTGCAGACTTCGACATCCAGGCCAATCGGGAAGGTGCGGGTGAAAGGCGGCGGGAGGCGGTTGGACACGAAGTCATAGCCGCCATCCAGCAGGGTTGTCACCGCCTGATCGACCAGGGCCGGGTCGATGGCCGGGCAATCGGCGGTGATGCGCACAATGATATCCGCTTTGTGCGTCCGGGCAGCCTGATAATAACGGTCGAGCACGTCGTGCAGGTTGCCACGGGTGCAGGGGACGCCCGCGGTGATGGCAAAAGCGGCGATGGGGTTGTCTGATGCGTCGATCGTGGTGGCTACGCTAACAATGTCCAGGGTCCGGGCGCGGCGCGCGCGCTCGACGACGCGCTGAATCATTGTCTTCCCGGCAATGTCCATTAAAACTTTACCGGGAAGACGCGAGGAGCCCATGCGGGCCTGGATGATGGCGACTTTGTTCACAGCCAAATTATTTCGACTTTCGATTGAGTTGGTCGATCAGGAATACTCCGTTGATTTTAAACGTTTTTTCCGTAATCCCGTAATGGAAAAACGTCGTCCAGATTTGTTCCCGGATGCCGTGTTTGTCGCAATTGGACAACTGGCCTGCGGGCAGATACCCGGCAAAATTGATAATCATGTAGTCTTTCTCGGCAATATATTGATAACTGGCAATGGTGAGGTCTGTATCCCAAAGGGCATTGTACCATTGGATATAGATTTTGCTTTTCAGGCTGAAGAGCATGTTCAATGCCACCTGCACATCCTGGAGCTTGTCGCCTGAGCGCAGACGTCTTGAAACAATTGGGACAAGCTGGATGTTGCCGCAGGCATCTTCGCGCCCCAACTCAGGCTGGATGAGATAGAAGACGATGTGATCTTTTAGCATTTCCCCAAACGTGGGCGTTTTTGTTGGGTCAACCGAGACCTCGGTCGGTTCCGACGTAGCCGTGTCAGTTGGCCCCAACGTCTCGGTCGGCGAGGGAGCAGGCGAGTTTGTCGGCGTCATCGTGCCCGTAGGGTATGCAGTTGACGTTGGGACGAGGGTTGGAGTGTTGGTTGGTTTTGCTTGCGGGGCCGGGGGCGCCATCACCAGGCGAATTGCTGACATCTGCGCCGGTTCTGGTCTGCGAGCGAGCAATTTGTCCCCATAGAACCCAAAGATAAGCATGGGTACGAACAAAAGGAGGCCAATCAGGCTGAGTTCAATCGGATAGATTTTCATACCTCCATTATTGGCGCTTTTTACTGTTTTTTAGATATTAATCTCATTTCGTAAGCATGAAAATTTCATTGCAGAAAACGGTTCATCTCATTGTTTTGGGGGAATTGTTGGTACAAGATGGTTTCGGTAGGTTGTTGAGCTTGTCGAAACACGGCGGCGAAATAGCATCGCCGCCTACCCTTCGATGAACTCAGGGCAGGCTCAACCACCGATTATT